>JAISWA010000200.1 GCA_031271275.1 Clostridiales bacterium
TAATGGAAGCACACGCACAGTGAAGGCGGGACGGTCATTCCGGTAAAGCCTTCCGGGATGTGCGGCATATTTTTTGCTTGAATGCACGGTATGTATTCGATGTTTTTTATGCCCTCAAGCTGTTTACAGAAGCCGAGGTAAACGTTCTGCTCCGAAGCGCCCGGGATTTTCTCAAGGGCTTCCGCGCAAAAATCCAAGCCTGCCTTGTGGGTCAGCGGCGCGTCTTTTGCCTGATCGAACCCGTAATAGGTATAAACTTTCCCCACCACGCGCATAGACGACACCTGCACGAGCTTCGGCCCGTACAGCAGCCCCTGCTCAAGGCTTTTAAAATCCTCCGGCGCGATGCGCGCGCGTATCGGGAGTATTCGACTTGCTTCCCGCGCCTCGCCGGGAGTACAGCCGAATTCCTTGTAAAAAGCCCTGATATACGACTGCTCATGTTGGAACCCGTAGCGCATGGCGACGTCGATTATCCTGTCATTGCCGTAAAGCAGTTCGCCCAGGCTGTGAGCCAATTTGCGCCCGCGCGCATAATGCATAAGCGATTGCCCGCTCGCAAGCCGGAAAACACGCTGCAGGTGCGAAGCGGAAAGGTATGCTTCGCCGGCAAGCTGATGGATGCTCAGTTTGTCATATCTACGGGTTTCGATAAAAGATAAAATTTTTACGATGGAATCATAGGCGGCCGTCATGTATGCCTCGCAAATTTTTTGAATACATAACCGCCGTTATTGTACATTATTTTTCATCGCCTACATATTGCTGCCCTTTATAAAAGTGTATCTCGTCCGCCTCGAGAATTTCCTCCGGGGTGACGCCCTGGCGATAGCAGAGTTCCAACAGTTTGTCGATAATTTGCCTGTCGCTTATCACCTTTTCAGCCTCGGTGTTGTACCGGCTTTCCAACAGGTGGATTGCCGGCCCTATAAACGCCAGATTGGCGAACAGCGCGTATAAAAGGCTGATTAACGCCACCCCAATCAGGGGTCCGGTTTGTGAAAGGTCGCTCAAATTAAACAGCGTAAAGATAGCGCCGAGAACCGTGTTCAGTACCCCCATTCCGGCAATGGATTTGCCGAGCAGTTTGAAAAGCCGGATGGATTTCTCCCGGTCCGCGACGGAAATATAGTATTTCTTTGAGATAAGCGCGTTGATTGCTTTGATAAAAAGCTTGAACCCGCCGGAAAAATTAATGACCGCCACCGTGGTTAAAAGCATGGGAACATAGGACGGCAAGTCGATAAGCTCCGCCATTTGCCCGAGATGCCCTTCGGAAAACGCAAACCAAGAAAATAAAACAGCCGCGAGTAAAATTAAAATGCCCCGCACGTACATAAAAATCATCCTCCCTTTGAGATATTTTACGGTGACATCATACCCCGGGGAGGATGAAGAAATCATGGTTCAAAGATGAAGGTTTGGTGAAGATGATAGGGCGCGTCTTAAAATAAAGAGGAGAACTGCCTATACGCCGCCGTTTACCGCAACTAATACAAAAAAAATCAAAAGCGGAGTAAGGGCGTTTACTGAAAAATCAATAATACACTCTAACAATGTTATTTTTTTGAGCCACAATAAGGCAATAGCCATAATGGCAGCCGCAGGGCAAATAAATACGAATATCGTATTACCCAACGACAATCTGACATTTGCCCTGTACGCCCATTCATAAAAATCTTTCGTGAATATTCCCGAAAAGAGCAGTTTAAACATAGCCTGCGATACAATGATAATGATTATTGATAAAAAGGGCGGCACTAAAGGCAGAACAAAATATTTATTTTTACATCTGATTCTCCACATTTCCTTTACCCTCACAGTATCAAATTTTCACTCGCTCAGCATAGTATTACATCTGTGCAACCCTAATTACCCGTCGCCGGTAACACCACTTTCATCTTCGTCCCTTCCCCTACCGTACTCTCCGCGTGTATCTCGCCCCCGTGGGCGGCAATCAGTTCCTGGGCGATCGCCAACCCCAGCCCGCTTCCGCCGGTCTTTTTCGCCCGGGAATCGTCCGCCCGGTAGAAGCGCTCAAAAATTTTCGGCAAATGTTCCGGCGCGATGCCGATGCCTTCGTCGGTTACGGAAATATGGGCAAGCCCGTGGGAAACATACGCGCCGACGGTGACGGTCCCGGGTTCCTTTTCCGCAGAATATTTCACCGCGTTGGAAAGCAGAATCCGCAGCACTCTCTTTATGGCGTTTTCGTCGCACCTTATTTTAAAATCCCCCTCCAATTCCGTTTTAAAAACAAACCCCGGCGCGAGCATTTCCGCTTCCGAAACCGCGCCGCATATCAATTGCCTCGCGGAGACCGGCTCGAAGCGGTATGCCTGTTTGCCCGCGTCGCTCCGGGCGAGCAGCAGCAGGCTTTCGATAAGCCCGTCCATCCGCAGCGCTTCCGATTTTATGAGCGCAAGCTCATCTTCCAACATTTCCGGCTTGTCCCCGTGATGGCGCAGCAGCAGGTCGGCGTGTCCGTTGATAATGGTCACGGGCGTCACCAACTCGTGCGCCGCGTCGGAAATAAAGCGCCGTTGGGATTCTATGTGCCGGTTCAGTTTTTCCGACATTTCGTTAAATGCGGCGGCGTATTCCCGAAACTCCTCGTCCCGCGTCTGCAAGGTAAGGGGCTTCCCAAATCGCATCCGCTCCACTTCCTTCAGCTTCGCGGTCATCAGCCGTATGGGGTTGAAAAGCTGATCGATCAGCACGGAAATAACCACATACAGCACCAACGCGGAAGCGAGCCAGAAAACAGCCGCCATGACATACACGCCGT
>JAISWA010000011.1 GCA_031271275.1 Clostridiales bacterium
ACAAGCCGCGTACTGGAAGCCGTGTGGGGCGACATGGAACTGGAATACCTGCGGGAGTATTACCTTGACCCGGACGACCCGGCGATTTTTTGGATGAAAATAAAAACCCCCTCCGGCACGGAGGGGTATATCAGCAGTTTGCTGTTGGCGTATGAGGCGGATTAAAGGCAATCGCCCTGTGTCATTCTGAGGCGGATTAAAGGCAGCCGCCCTGTGTCCTTCTGAGGTGGATTAAAGGTAGCCGCCCTGTGTCATTCTGAGCGAAGCGAAGAATCCTTACGGCGGCGGATCCTTCGCTTCGCTCAGGATGACACGGATTAATTCGCTATGGGTTTACGTTCTGTTTTTCTTTAAATAAACCGCCAGTTTCTCCAAAACCCCTTCAATATCCAACGGCTTTCCGATATGGCCGTTCATACCCGCGGCAATGCAGCTTTCGATATCTTCTTTAAAAACGTTCGCGGTCATGGCGATAATGGGAACTTCTTTATTTAACTTTCTTATTTGCCGCGCGGCTTCGTAGCCGTCCATCACCGGCATCTGCACGTCCATAAAAATCAAGTCGTATTTATCCGGCGCTTCACGGAACATTTTTACCGCGGCTTCCCCGTTTTCCGCGCAGTCTATGGCTATGCGCGTGGGCTCAAGCAGCGCGATCAGAATTTCGCAGTTTATTTCCACATCCTCCGCCAAAAGAATCCGGAAGCCCTCATAGGAAACGGCGCCGCTTTCCGCTTCCGGCGTTTCTTCCAAAACGTTTTCCCTTTCGCCGAGGCATTCGTTAATCGTATCCATAATCATCGACGGGAACAGCGGCTTGGACAGGAACCGCTCAATGCCCGCCTTCCTCGCTTCGACTTCCACCTCGTTCCATGCCGCGGCGGAAATCATAATGACGATGGGGTCGTTTGCCGTGTTTTGACGTGTTTTTAAGGCGTAAGTCAGCTCTATCCCGTTCATTTGGGGCATCAGCCAATCCACAAAATAAATGTTATAGGGCCCGTTAAACCCGATAATGTCGAGGGCGCTTTCCCCGCTCAGCGCCGTATCGCACCTTAAACCGGCTTCCCGCATGATTTCTGAAAAATAAACCAGTATCGCCGGGTCGTCGTCCACCACCATAAAACGCAAATTACTTAAATTCATATTTTTCAGGAAAGCGCTTCTAACCGCCCCCGCGCCTTGACGCGCGTGAAAGGTAAACGCGAACGTCGAACCCTTCCCTTCTTCCGACTCAATCCAAATTTCCCCGCCCATCATCTCCACGATGTTTTTGGAAATGGCAAGCCCCAGCCCGGTTCCGCCAAACCTGCGCGACGTGTGGGATTCCGCCTGCTCGAATGATTTAAAAAGTTTCGCCTGCTTCTCGGGCGTTATTCCGATACCGGTGTCGGTTACGCTTATTTTTATCACGCAGGCGCCGTCTTCGCTTTTCTCCTCAAGCGACGCGTCAAGGTGGATGGAACCGTTTTCCGGCGTAAATTTTATGGCGTTGGACAAAAGGTTTGTAATGACCTGCGAGAGCCGTTGGTCGTCCACAATGATTCTCTTGGGAATATTGCCGCCTATGCGCACGGTGAATTCCTGACGCTTTTCGTCTACGCGGAAATTGATGACATTTGTTACCCGCTGAAGGATTTTTTCAAAATCCACTTCGATAGGGGACAGGGTGAACATGTTCGCCTCTATCTTGGACATGTCGAGCACGTCGTTTATGACCCCGAGCAGGTGGTTGGACGCGTCTTTAATTTTCCCCAACGCGTAGTTTTTCCTGCCCAAATCCTCCGTCTTTTCCGCTATTTCGGTCATACCGAAAATGGCGTTCATGGGCGTGCGTATTTCATGGCTCATGTTGGCTAAAAAAGTGGACTTCGCCTGGCTTGCCGCCTCCGCCTGCTTCTTCGCGGCTATTAAGTCGGCGGTCATTTTACGGTTTCTTTGGAACATGATGAGTATCAAGGCGAGTACGGTCAGTGAAAGCGCGGTCACGCCTATGAACCACGGGTGTTGCGCCTCGGTCACCTTCAGCCGGTAATCATAAGTCCGCTGCATCCACTGTTCCGCGATTGCCTCCACGTCCGTGAGCGCCATTACCTTGTCAAAAACGGACATCAGCACGGCGGAGTCCCGCCTGAACGCGATGGAATTTTCAAGGGGCTGGTTAAAAACGTAGTTTGCCTTGTAATCGACGCGTTCCTCATAATGGGTAAGCTGCAGGACTTTTCTTTGGTTCGTCATCACCATATCTACTTCGCCCCGGTGAAGGGCTTCCAACGCGTTGTCTACGCCGTCGTACTCCGCCGTGTTCGTGTGGTTGGGGAACCATTGCCGGAATATGGCGGCGTGGGCCGTGTCTTTCGCAAACCCGATTTTTACGTCGAGTATCTCGTTAACGGTGATGTTGGGAAAGTCGGTCTTTGAGACGAGGGCGTAATAGTCGGGGATATTGAAGGAATCGCTCCACGTAAGATAGCTTTCCCGTTCGGGCGTCCTGGCGAAGCCGGGGATGATTTCCGCGCCGCCCTCGCGCATAAGCTCGCCTTGCGCCGGCATACTCGCGTGGGTTTCGTGGGCGACTTCAAAGGTCAGGCCGGTGAGTTCCGTCACCTCGTTTAAGAGGTCGAAGTATATGCCCTGCCACTGCCGCTCTGTTTCGTTGTAAAAGCACATGGGGTAATTGGTGTCGAAAGCCGCGATTGGCACGATGGGGCTATCCGCTACGTAGGCGTGCTCGTCTTCCGTCAGCAGGCGGCTGATGCGGTATTTGCGGTATTCCTCGTAGCCTTCGCTGTAAAGTTGGTTGAGATACTGCCTGCCCCCGGAGCGGACCGCTTTGCTCACGGCGGAGATAACCGGCGATAGCGCCGGGTCCGCCGTCGCCATAGAAGTGGGGTTAAAAATCAGGGGGAAATAATTTTCAATAATCAAGCCGTCATAATCCATAAACGATATTTCCGCCGCGCTTGTTACGATGACCGCGTCCGCCTCGCCGCTCTTAAGCGCCTGATACCCCTGCGCGGCGTCGGCGACCCACAGGGGCTCGTATACGCCGGGTTCGGTCACAGCCGCCACGGCGGATTCCACGGGGGTGTTTTCCATAAACGCGTATTTAAGCGGACGTTCCTGTAAAATTTTTTCGGCGTCCTCGCGGCTCTCAAGCCTAATGATGATGTATTGCCGCTCGGCGATGGTTTCGCTCATAAAATACAGGGAAAGGCGTTCCGGGGTGGGCATGATATTGCCGGAAAAGTCGATTTCCCGGGCGCTTAGTTTAACGGGCAGCTCGCTTGAATTGTAAAATTCAAGCGCAAAGGGTATGCCGAACAGCCTTGTCAGCCAATCGCAGAACAGCGCCGAATATCCGCCGAACCCGCCGTCTTCTTTGATAAACGCTTCGGTGGAGAGGAACATGCCGTAGGAAAATGAATCGTGTTTCAGTTTCAAGCCTTCGATGGCGCTGATTTCTTCTTCGGTTATCCCGGGGATTTCGCGGTAGGAAGTGTACGCGACGGCGGCGTTTCGCGGCGGCGTTTCAACCGCGCAGGAGGCGGGCGCGGAAAGCAAAAGGCATAAGGCAGGTATTATCAGCGTAAAGCGCTTGCATTTTTTCACATAATCCCCCCGTGGTTGAGCGTTTAACATACGAATTGCAACGGCTGTCATGCTGAAGCAATACAACTGCTGTCATGCTGAGCCGCAGGCGAAGCATCTTTTACTTTTTACATACAGGAAAGTTATTGAACGTAATCGCTATTATAAAGTTTTGGGAACAAAGGCGCAATAAAACCGCCGCGATACGTTAACGCGCCCGCTTTACTTGCGATACTGGGCGCAATATAATGCGTTTGGCGCGGGAAACAAGCGCCAGTACAATTATTCATGGAGGCGGAACAGATGATTAACTATGCGGAACTGCTGAAAGCGACCCCTACCGGCGTTCTCGCCACGCGGGACGGGGAAGGCGTAAAGACAAGGGTGTTTCAGTACCTTTTCTCGGAAGGCAACAAAGTCTATTTCTGCACAAGCAGCGCGAAGCCCGTCTATGCGCAGATTCAGGCGAACCCCCGCGTGTCTTTCTGTACATACGCGGCGGATTTTAACCCGGTGCTGTCGGTTAACGGCAAAGCGGTATTTGCGGACGACATCGCGCTGAAAACCCGCGCGCTCGACGAGAACCCCGGTATCAAAGGCATTTATAACACGCCGGATAACCCCGTGTTCCAAATTTTTTATATCGACGTGGAAGAAGTGGAGACCTTCAGCTTTACGGAAGGACCGAAGACGTACCGCGTTTCGTGAAAGCTTCAGCGTTGCGCGATTCATGATGAAATTCTCACCGCCGCCAAAATTTGACGGCGGTTTTTATTTCTACTACACTTCAGCTGAGGAATGTCACGCTGCGGGAGTTATAGCGAATCAACTTAATTTTGACCATCGGAAGCGTTAATGCATTGTGGTGAACGGACGTACAAAGTTGATTCGCTATGAGTATGTCATTCTGAGCGAAGCGAAGAATCTTACCTGACACAGATTCTTCGCTACGCTCAGAATGACACCGCCTATATAATTTTCTTATGGATGGGATGAAAATCTTTATGCCCGAAATCCCCCCGCTGGAACGCATGAAATCCCTTATCAAAACCCTCGACGATGCTTCCCGCGCGTATTATCAGGAAAACCGCGAGGTCATTTCCAACTACGAATACGACGCGCTCTACGACGAACTGGAAAAGTTGGAGCGGGAAACCGGCGTAAAGCTTTCCAACAGCCCCACGGGCAAAGTGGGTTACGAAGTCGTGGGTTCCCTTGTGAAAGTCCCCCACGAAACCCCCATGCTCTCGTTGGATAAAACCAAAGAAGCCGCCCGACTCGTCGCCTTTCTCGGCGAACAGCCGGGGGTGCTTTCCTGGAAGTTGGACGGCCTGACCGTGGTGCTTAAATATTCCGGCGGGCAATTGACGCAGGCGGTGACGCGGGGCAACGGCGTTATCGGCGAAGACGTCACGCATACCGCCCGGGTGTTTTCAAACCTGCCGCTGACGGTTCCGTTTAAGGGCGCGTTTACCGTCCGGGGCGAGGCGGTCATCGGGAACAAAGACTTCGAGCGGATAAACGAATCCATTTCCGAAGCGGCGGATAAATATAAAAACCCGCGCAACCTTTGCAGCGGAACGGTCCGGCAATTGAACAGCGAAGTCGCCGCGTCGCGGCATGTGCGGTTTTACGCCTTCGGGTTGGTGGGGGCGATAAACATAGCTGACGGCAACGACAGTAAGAGCGCCCGGTTCCGCTGGCTTTCCGCGCAGGGTTTCGACGTGGTGGAGCATGTAAGCGCCGTCGCGTCAAACGTGACGGAAAAGGCGGAGGACTTCCACCGCCGCGCCGCGTCGCAGGATGTCGCTTCCGACGGGTTGGTGCTGACCTATGACGACGCTGCTTACGGGGAATCCCTCGGGGCTACCGCAAAATTCCCCCGTGATTCCATTGCCTTCAAATGGGAGGACGAGATACGCGAGACGGTGTTTGAGCGCGTGGAATGGAACACTTCCCGCACGGGGCTGATTAACCCGGTGGCGGTGTTCGAGCCGGTGGAACTGGAGGGAACCTCCGTCAGCCGGGCAAGCCTGCATAACGTGAGCGTAATGCGCGCGTTGGAACTGGGCAGGGGCGACACCGTTACGGTGTACAAGGCGAATATGATCATCCCCCAGTTGGCGGATAACCTGACGCGCAGCAACACAGAGACCGTCCCGTCCCGCTGCCCCGTCTGCGAAAGCGAAACGGAAGTCACCGCCCTGCGCGAAGGCGAGGCGCTGTACTGCCTGAACCCCCACTGCAAGGCGCAGCTCATCAGCGGGCTCGTGCATTTTACCGGCCGCGACGCGATGAACATCGAGGGGCTTTCCGAACAGACCCTGGAAAAATTCGCCGAACGGGGGATGGTCGCCGATTATACGGATATTTTTTTGCTTGAAAATTTCAAGGACGAGATTATAAAAATGGAAGGCTTCGGGGAAAAATCCTGCGCGAAGCTGATTGCGGCGATAGAAAAGGCAAAGGACGCGCCGCTGCCGAACTTTATTTACGCCCTCGGCATCAGGCATGTGGGGCTTTCCAACGCGAAACTGCTTTCGAAGCATTTCGGGTATGATATGGAAAAAATAATCGCGGCGTGCGGCGATACGGCGGGAAAAGACCGTGAGCCGTCACCTTCTGAGGGTTCCGAGAACGAGCTGCTTGAAATCAAGGGCTTCGGCGAGGCGATCGCCCATAGCCTGCGTGTGTATTTTTCAAACGAAGCCAATATGAAATTATTGCGCAAGGCGGTGGGGTTCCTCCGTATTCAACAGCCGCAGGCGGAACCCGCCGGCAACCGCGCCTTGGACGGGCTGACCTTCGTAATCACCGGCGAGACGGAAAAATTTGAAAACCGCAAGGCCCTGCAAAATTTTATAGAAGCCCGCGGCGGGCGCGCCACCGGCAGTGTGACCGCCAAAACGTCCTTCCTTATCAACAACGACGCCGGTTCGGCTTCCTCCAAAAATAAAAAAGCCGCCGAGCTCGGCGTTCCGGTGCTGACGGAGGAAATGTTCCTCGAAAAGTTCAAATAAACAGCGCATGTCATTCTGACTGAGCGATAAGAGGCGTTACCCCTGTCATTCTGAGCGATAAGAGGCGTTACCCCTGT
>JAISWA010000069.1 GCA_031271275.1 Clostridiales bacterium
TCCTACGATATCTACGCGGAAGCGGGCGGGCAGTTGTCCGACGTTCTAATTTCAAAGGGCGATACGGTAGCCGCAGGCGCAACGGTGGCGCGGTTTAAGCCGGAAACGCCCGACGAATCGAAAGAAACCGAACGCGCTTTCAGGGTTGAGCGGCTCAACAATCAGTTGGCGTCGTTAGAACTGAACCGGTCAGAAATTATGGCGCAGTTACAGGCGCTTGACGCGGCGCAAGACAACGGATTGCAAAGTTACATGAACGCCGTGGAGGACGCGCGGCTCGCGCTATCGCGGACGCAGACGGAGTACGACGCGGCGTTGGTTTCCGCCGGGGCGGCGTTCGACGATTATGAATTTCAGCAGGATTTGGACGACGCGCTAAAGGACTGGAATAAAAGGAAAGAAGCCCTCGGCGAAGCGGAAGCCGTTCTCGAGGAAGCCAACGCGGAAGAACCGGAAGCCTTTGACGACTTCCCCTATCAGCGGCAGATTGACGAGGCGGCGGTTACGTTAAGCAGGAGGAAAGAGGCGTTAAAGGAAGCCGAAGACGCGCTTTCGAAGGCGAAGAAAGATAAACCGGAAACGTTCGACGATTATACCTATCAAAAAAACGTGGACAGCGCGAACACCGTCTATGACCAAAGTTTTGCGGACTATAACGAGGCGCTTCGCCAGTATGACTACGAGGTTCAATATTATCATTACCTGATAGACTCCGGCGCGGACGAAGCTTCCATACAGGCGGCGACGGCTGCGGCGGAGTCCGCGAGGCTGCAAATCAATTCCGCCCAACGGGTTCTCGACGACGCGGCGGCGGCGGTGGACACCGCCGTAAAAGACCTCGCGAAGGCGAGGAGCGCCTTTATTACAAGCAGCGAGGACGCCCTTAATAAGACCGTGGCGGAATTGGAATGGAACGTCAAGCAGGCAAAATACGCGGCGGACGACGCGAAACGCGCCTATGACGGCGCGGTCAGCGACAGGAGCCGCGCCAAGAAAAAGCATGATTCCGACGCGGCAAAGGCAAAAGAAACCGCCGTGGGAAACGCGGAAAAAAATATCGTCAGCGCCCAAGCCGAGGTTAACGACGCCGCGCTCGCCTATTCAAGGTTGGTGGCGGACCGCAAACGCGCGGCGGACGGCGCGGCAAACGACGGGCGGGAGGAACTGGCTTCAGCCGGGTTGCGGCTTGCCGACGCGCGCACCGCCCTTGAGCGCGCCGAGGCAAACCTGACCACCGCGCGGGAAGCGTCCGCCGCGGAAAGAGAAAGCCAAAGGGCTTCCCTGCAATGGGGTCTACAGCGAATAGCGCTTGACATCGAAAGGGTAAACATAGACGCGCGGGAAGCGGAGTCGGCGGAGGAAGCGGGCGGGAAAACGAACACAGACATTATATCCGGCTACGGCGGGATAATCGTTTCGGTGGAAAAGCAGCAGGGGCAATTCGTTTCCCAGGGCGAAAAAATCGCCGCCGTCGGCATCGTAAACAGTCATTTTGTCTGCGAAATAACCTGCCCGGAAAGCGAAGCCCGGTTTATAGCGGTGGGCGATGAGGCAATCCTGCGTGCCGGGGGCGTCGCGGCGCGGTTAAGCGCAACGGTGGAAGACATTGCCCGCGAAGGGGATTACCTGCGTATCAAGCTTACCTGCGCGTCGGAAGAACTGAGCGGCGGCGAGTATGTGACCGTCAATTTTAATAAAACCACCGCAGACTTTGACATAATCGTACCCAACGAGGCGGTTCACCCCGACGGGATAGGACACTGCGTATGGGTAATACGCGGCAGGCGGGGCGCGCTCGGCGTGGAATATTATTCCGCAAAAGTGAAGGTAATCGTCGCCGATTCCGACGACCGGTACGCCGCGCTTTCACGGGGGCTTGACTATTACGAGCCGGTGGTGGTCAGTACAAGTAAGGAATTGACGGTTAATGGAAGGGTCAGCAGAATGGAGTAAAATGCCCTCCTTTACAACCCCATTCCCAACGTCTATAATCGGCGTGTGGTGATAAAAGATGACGAAAAAAGACAAGATAAAGGTTCTGTTTGTCGCGTCGGAAGTCGCGCCGTTTTCAAAAACCGGCGGCCTCGGCGATGTGGCGGGTTCTCTGCCCTCCGCGCTGCGCGCGCGGGACGCGGACGCCCGGGTAGTCTTTCCCAAATATAAAACAATCAAACCCGAAACGATTGAGAAAATTGAGTTTGTGACAGAATTTACCGTGCATCTTTCCTGGCGCTCTCAGCCGGCAAGGGTATACAGTGTGCCTGACCCGAACGACGGAGCGCCGGCGTACCTGATTGAGAACGATTTTTATTTCGGCAGGGACGGACTGTACGGTTACGGCGACGATTTTGAAAGGTTCGCGTTCTTTTCAAAAGCCGCTGTGGAAATGCTGAGTCATATTAACTTCAAGGCGAATATCCTCCACTTCAACGATTGGCAGACCGGTCTCGGCTGTACCTATCTGAGAGATATCTATAAAGGTTTTACCTTCTACTCCGGAATGAAAAGTCTGTTTACCATCCACAATTTACATTATCAGGGCGTGTTTAACCGGGAAGTTTTATGGTCGGTGGGGCTTGACGACGGCTATTACACCGGCGGCACGCTTGAGTTTTATAAAAACGTCAGCTTCCTTAAAGCCGGGGTGGTGCATTCGGATGCGGTTTTAACCGTAAGCCAGACTTACGCGGAAGAAATTCAAACGCCGAAATTCGGTTACGGTATGGACGGGCTGCTTTGGAAGCGCGGGCTTGAGGGCAGGCTTCTGGGGATAGGCAACGGAATAGACACAAAGGCAAACGACCCCGCGACCGATAAACGTATTTATGTGAATTATGATAAAACATCCTTGAAAAAAAAGCGCGAGAATAAATACCGCCTTCAGGAACAACTGGGGCTTCCGGTGGGCGATATGCCCATGATTAGCATGGTCACGCGGTTGGTGGACCAGAAGGGCATTGACATTATTGATGTGGCGCAGCGTGAGCTTTTCAGCAAAGACATCCAATTCGTAATGATTGGGACCGGCGAGGGCAGATACGAGCGTATGTTCTGGAATTACGCGTCTTGGTACCCTCAGAAGGTAAGGGCGAATATTTGCTTTGACGACACCTTGGCTACGCGTATTTACGCGGCGTCCGACCTGTTCCTGATGCCGTCTAAATATGAGCCCGGCGGGCTCGGGCAGCTTTTTGCCATGTGTTACGGCTCTGTGCCCATCGTGCGCCAAACGGGCGGGCTTGCCGACACGGTGCGGCATTTTAATCCGGCGACAGGGCAGGGCAACGGCTTCGTGTTTAAGGATTACGACGCCAGCGGGCTGATGTGGGCGGTTAACGAAGCGCTCACCCTGTACGGAACAGATAAATGGGAAACCGTCATAACCAACGGAATGAGCGAAGATTTTTCGTGGAACAAATCAGCCGGGGAATATTTACAGCTTTACGAGAAGATACTACATTCATAAAAAAACTTACACGGGGGTCTATGTATGGTAGTACAAATGGATGAAAAGGTTTTTAACGAAACAATCAAAAGCAGCGAACTGCCGGTGGTGGTGGATTTCTACGCGGACTGGTGCCAGCCCTGTACGTGGATAGCGCCCATCGTGGAGGAAATTTCCGGGGAATACGAGGGCAAGGCGGTTTTCGGCAGGGTCAATATCGACGAGAACCAACAGCTTGCGGAAGACCTTTCCATCATGAGCATCCCCACGGTGATTTCGTTTAAGAACGGGGAAATTTACAAGCAGGTGATTGGAGCGGTTCCCAAGGAAGAACTGGTTCAACTGATCGCATAATTTGATTTTAAAAGCATGGTTTAACGAACGCCTTCATATATTTTATTACAGATATATGGAGGCGTTTTTATGGAAAAAAGGGGCGGGCTTAAAATAGCGTGTACCTATACCGCCGTTATTCTGGGGGCGGGGTTTGCTTCCGGGCAGGAGATATTGAAGTATTTCGTCGGGTACGGGATATCCGGGGCAATCGGTCTCGCCCTCGCGGGCGTGCTGTTCGCCCTTGCCGGTTGGGCGGTGCTCGACATATGCCACAGGGAAAAAATACACGATTACGGAACGCTTATGCATCATCTGCTCGGCAACGGGCTTGGGAGAGCCGCTGAGATGGTGGTCGCGGCGTTCCTGTGCGTACTGTTCGCCACCATGATAGCGGCGGCAGGCGCCACCGCTAAGCAGGGGTTTAATTTACCGTTTACGGCAGGGGTTGTTGCGGCGGCGGCGTTGTGTTTCGCGGTGCTGCTGTTTGACTTGGACGGCGTGATACGGTTAAACGCCATTCTCGCGCCGTTTATGGTGGTTGGCGGGGTAACCGTCGGCGTGTTTACTTTTTTAAACGGAACGGTGACTACGTTTTCTCAAGTCTCGCCGGTGATTCCCGGGTGGGCGCTCGCGGCGGTTGTGTACGCCTCGTACAACCTTGTGACAGGCATACCCGTGCTGACGGCGTCGTCAAAACTCTCAAGGGGGAAACGCCAAAACATGCTCGGCGGTGTCCTCGGCGGCGCGGCGCTGACACTGCTCGGGCTCTGCCTCGCGCTTCCGCTGTATTTGCATTACAAAGAGGTTATCTCCGCCGAAATCCCGCTGCTGCTTGTGGTGGGGGGGTACGGGAATATTTTTACCGGGCTGTATTTGACGGTGTTGATATGCGCCATATTTACCACCGCCGCCTCAAGCGCGTTCGCGTTTATCGACTGGTTCTGCGCGCGTATTCACATAAACCGGAAAGTCTTGGCGGCGGTAATCTGCGTGTTCGGCATTGTCGGGGCGCATGTGGGTTTTTCCAATATGGTGAGCTACGCGTACCCGGTGTTCGGGCTGCTCGGGCTGTTTGAAATCACCGTGATTCTGCTGAGTTGGCGCAAAGCGCCGGTTGCGGGGAAAAAGGCGGTTGAGCCGTGTTGAAGCAGAAGGTCGGAAAAAAATTTGAATTCCAACAGGGCTTTGCGTTATAATAAATTCGCAAATCAAAATAATTAATGTTCAGCGTTTCGCCGCTGTAAGCGCGACTGATAATTCTCGGGGCGGTTTTTAAACCGCCCTTTTTATTACAGTTGTCAATTCACGATTTTTGCGAAGCGTCAAAGGATTCTTCGCTTCGCTCAGAATGACATGGACGGTGTGTTTTTAAGTTGATCAACTATACACCAATAAAAATGAGGTGGAGTAATGTTCCAAGACGATTTTAACGCCGTTATCTCTGCGGCAAAAACAAAGCTGAAACTTTTATCCGACAACCCCGCGGGTTATTTTATCGCGTCGATGCTCGCGGGCGCGTTTGTCGGCTTTGGGGTGCTGCTCGCGTTTACCATCGGCGGGATGCTTACCGGGCTGCCCTATGCGAAAGTCGTGATGGGCCTGTCTTTCTGCGTCGCGCTAAACCTTGTGATTATCGCGGGCGCGGAATTGTTCACCGGGAACATGTTTGTAATGACTTCCGGGATTATGAGAAAGACGGCAAGGGCAGGACAAGCCGTCAAGCTTTTGGCGCTGTGTTATATGGGCAACTGGATCGGCTCGGTTTTGCTCGCGTTGGTTTTTGTGGGAACGGGGTTGGCAAGCGGGCTTACGGCGGAATTTATGGCGGCGTCTTCCGCCGCGAAAATGAGCGTTCCATTTTTCCCGCTGCTGCTTCGGGGAACGCTGTGCAACACGTTGGTGTGCCTCGCGGTGTGGAGCGCCTTCCGCTGCAAGACGGAAAGCGGTAAAATGCTCATGGTGCTGATGTGTATCTTCGCGTTCCTGACTACGGGTTTCGAGCACAGTATCGCTAACATGACGCTGCTGACCATATCGCTGCTCGCGCCCGCCGGGGAGAACGTGACCCTCGGCGGGTATTTTTATAACATCCTTACGGTCACATTGGGGAATATGCTCGGGGGCGTACTGTTTGCCGCGCTGCCGTACCACGTGATATCGCGGGAAAAGAAGTGATTTTTTGAACGGGAACAACCGAAAAGGGATGTCCGCCGGGGCAAAATTGTTCATCGCCGCCGCGCTGCTGCTTGCCGTGGCACTGGCGAATTATTTGTATTCAAGCGGGGTGGGGCTTGGCGCGGCGCGGGAATGGAAGATGACCGACACGGAAAAAGGCGTGGTCTATGATTTTGACGCCAACGCGGACTTTTACAGCTTTGACGCTATGTATTTCTATTTCTGCACCAAGGACGGCATGCGCTACATTTCTTCCGACGGGAATGTGGAATGGCAGACGACTTTCAACCTTATCAAGCCGGTCATGACCGCCAAGGGAAATATGGTTGCCGTGGGCGAAAGCCGGGGTAAAAACATTTACGTGTTTGATTCGAAGGGGCTTGCCTACAGCGTTTCACTGGATTACCCCGCGCTGTATTTTTCCGTAAACGAAGCCGGGTATTTGGCTGTTATCCTGCAGCTCGACCAGGGCTACGCCGTGAATGTCTACAACCGGAGCAAGAATGTCGAACCCTACTTCTACACGCAAATATACGACACGCTGATGCAGCCGGTTTCCGCGGGCGTTTCCGCGGACGGGCGTTTCGCCGCGATTTCCGTGCTCGACTTGAATGTGCACATGACTTCGCGGGTATATTTTTATTATATGAACCAGCGGGATTCCTGGACGACGGAAGCGGGAGACGGGCTGTTCGCGTTCCAGGAGTTTAAAAACCAGATCGCTTACCGCGTGGAGTTTATGGACGGGAACAAAACGATGGTGGCGACGGACGAAAACATCGCCTGTTACCAACCGGGCGACGCCAACAAGTTGGAGCTGCTTTGGAACATCCCGCTGCACAATGAAATAAACCATTTGACTTTTTACGGCGGGAGCCGGTTTGCGTTTGTAACCGAGGATAAACGGTTAAACGACGACGAAGCGGCGGACATAGGAGTCGCGCATATTTACAACATGAGCGGCGAACTCACCGGCACCTTCCCCATAGGCAGGAAAGCCACGTACATGAGCATGGGGAACGACGCGGTAATCGTCGGGGCGGATCGCAGCTTTTACGCCCTCGATCAGACGGGTAAGCAAATTTGGGAATATATCAGTTTACAAGACACCCGCGGGTTTTTGTTCCTCGGCGATACAAACACGGTGCTGATGGCGGGGGGCGCTCGCGCCACCGTGATGAGGCACGAGCGGGTTAAAGCGACGGAAACGGCTTCGGAAGGTTTTATACAGGAAAAGGATTGATATGAAGTGTTAAACTGGTTTGATATGGGTATTCTTGTAATTATCATTGCCTGCGCGCTCAGCGGTTACCTGCGCGGCTTGGTTCGGACGGTTTTTAATCTGTGTTCGTTTTTTATTTCCATATGGCTGACGTATTTGTTCTATCCGCGCGTGGGGAGCTGGCTGCGGAGCACGCCGCTGTTTGACGGCATGAAGG
>JAISWA010000203.1 GCA_031271275.1 Clostridiales bacterium
CCCGCCTTTTGCGTGCAGCCCAAAGATTTGTCCTCCAGGGTGGTAATGCCCCCCGCTTTGTTGCCCGGCGAAGGGTTTTCGTACACCGGCTGATTATTTTGGATGAAATATTCCTTAAACCCGTTTATCATGCTGACCGCTTTGTCAAAAACGCTTTTATCCGCGCACCGGTTAAGGAGTATCGTCTCCGCGCCGAACATCTCCGGCACTTCCGTCAGGATGGCCGTACCGCCCTCGGCTGTTAAGCGGTCGGAGAAAACGCCCAATAGCGGGTTGGCGGTGATGCCCGAAAACCCATCGCTCCCGCCGCATTTTAACCCGACGGTCAGCGCGCTCATCGGCACGTCCTCCCGGGTAAATTTCCCCGCGTATGCCGCCAGCTTCTCCAACAGGGAAAGCCCTTCGGCAATTTCATCCTCAAAATCCTGGCAGTTTAAAAACTTTACGCGGTCCGTGTCGCCGTGGCCCAACATTTCTTTCATGCCCGCAATATGGTTTTTTTCGCAGCCAAGCCCGAGCACCAACACCGCGCCCGCGTTGGGGTGGTGGATCAAACCGCTCAAGGCTTTTTGGGTATTCTTATGGTCGTCCCCCAACTGCGAACAGCCGTAGGGGTGCGTAAAACCATAAACGCCGCCGATGCTTCCGCGCGCTAAGCGCCGGGCTTTTTCCGCTAAAATACTGCCGACGGAATTGACGCAGCCCACCGTGGGGATGACCCAAATTTCGTTACGGACGCCTACTTTGCCGTTTTCCCGCCGGAAACCTTTGAACGCGCCGGAGGGCCTATGCGCGGGCGCGTTAAAGCGCGGCGCGTAAAAATAATCCTCCCCGCCGGAAAGACCCGTCTTTACATTATGGGTATGGACATGTTCGCCCACGGAAATATCAGCGGACGCGCGGCCGATGGGGAAGCCGTACTTGACCGCCTCCTCACCGGATTTGATTTCCGCCGCGGCGACCTTATGCCCCATTCCGATATTATCTTTGGCGGTAAAAACCCGCCCGCCGATTTGAATTTCCTCGCCGGAAACGATGGGTTTAAGCGCCACCGCCACATTGTCGGCGGGGTTGATTTTAACAACGTTCATAGGTGTAAATAATGCGGGCATAGCTTCGCGCCTATTAGCAAGCGGTCATTCTGAGATTATCAAGCGGTCATTCTGAGATTAGCAAGCGGTCATTCTGGGCGAAGCGAAGAATCTTCAAACGCATGACCCGCGGATTTTTCGCCTGCGGCTCAATATGACACCGCCGCTTCCTGTCTCAGCATAGATGCCGCCGCTTCCCGCGCTCCTTTTTCTCTGATGTTTTTCAAATATTCCGCCACATTTTCCGCAAAACCGTTGACGCTATTTAAGTCGCTTCCCCAGAAATCCGCCCTCGCGAGAAATTTTCGCGTAAATTCTTCGGGTTCCAAATTTTTATTTTCCGCGAAAAAATGAATCACATGGGCGTCGTCCATGATTTCATACTCCGCGTCCCCGCGCTTACCGTAAAACTGCCCGTCCCGCTGTTCGCCGGAATAGAAAGCCATCAGCGCCGCCAGTGAAAAGCACAGCGGCTTCGGCGCGGCGCTAGTTTTTTCCGCCGCTTCCTTGATTGTGGGCAGCACCCGCGCCTTGAATTTTGAAACGGAATTTAAGGCAATGGAAAGCAGGCTGTGTTGGATAAACGGATTCTCGAACCGCTCCATCACCGAATCGGCAAAGGCTTTGACTTCGTCCGCGGGCAGCGGCACATAAGGCAGAAGCTCGCCGTATACGTTCCGCTCCAACAGCTTGCGCGTTTCCGTATCCGCCATCATTTCCCCCACGGTGTTAAGCCCCGCGAGGTACGCCGCAAGCGCCGTGGAGGTATGCGCCCCGTTTAGTACGCGCACCTTCCGCTCCCGGTAAGGCTGCAAATCCCCGGTGAACACCACCGGAAGCCCCGCCTTATCCAACGGGAATTCCCCGCGCACCTGTTCAATCCGGTCGCTTTCGATGACCCACAGCGCGAAGGGTTCCCCCGTGACGAGCATTTTATCTTCGTAGCCGAATTTTTCTTCAATACCCGCGATTTCATCCTTGGGGTAGCCGGTGACGATACGGTCCACCAAGGTCTGACAGAAGATATTGCACTCCCTCAGCCATTCCTGAAATTCCTCCGGAAGCGCCCACAGCTCGCAGAGCATGAGGCAGCAGGAAAGCAGCCACTGACCGTTCCGTTCAATCAATTCCACCGGAAAGACCATACAGCCCTTATCTTCCGCCCCGTCGAAGGCGAGCCAACGCTCGTATAAAAATTTCGTCAGCTTGCCGGGGTAGCTCTTGGGCGGCGCGAGCGTAAGCTTGTCGCTTTTGTCAAAAACGATACCGGCTTCCGTGGTGTTGGAAATAATAAAACGCAGTGCCGGCTCTTTGGCAAGCGCTGCGTAATCTTCGTATTCCGTATAACAGTCCACGGCGTTGCGTATACTGGTGACCACCCGGGAGGAAGCCGCCGTTTCGCCGTTTTGCCTGCCGCGCAGCAGCACGGTGTATACGCAGTCCTGCGAGCGCAGCGCGTCCAAGCCGCCGTACTCAATCGGCTTAACCAGGGCAATGCCCGCGTCAAGCACGCCCCGCTCGTTCGCGATGTCCACCATCCAGTCCGCGAACGCCCGAAGGAAATTCCCCTCGCCGAACTGCAAAATCTTTATGGGCCGCTCCGCTTTGGAAACGGTTTCGGAAACCTTTCTCATACCGCATCCCCCGTCTTTTACAGCGTGAACCCAAAAAACCTTGCCGTGTTATGGTAGCAAATATCCTCCGCCACTTTCCCGAGGTAATGCAGGTCGTCGGGGTATTCCCCGTCCTCAACCAACCGCCCGAGGAAATTACAGAGGATGCGCCTGAAATATTCGTGCCGGGTATAGGAAAGGAAACTGCGGCTGTCCGTAAGCATACCGATAAAATTCCCAAGCAGCGTGCTGTTGGCGAAATCCAACAATTGCTTTTCCATCCCCGATTTGACATCGTTAAACCACCACGGCACACCGAGCTGAATTTTGCCGGGGCAGTTGGCGTCGGCCATGAAACAGCCCGCGATACTGGCGATAATTTCGCTGTCCTGCGGGTTAAGGCTGAAAAGCACCGTGCGGGGCAGGGCGTTGTTTTTCTCCAACGCGTCAAGGAAAAGCGGCAGTTTATGTACATTTCCCCGCCCGTTCATGGAATCGAACCCGGCGTCGGGGCCGAGCCGGTTAAACATTTTGGTGCTGTTGTTGCGGGCGCAGCCAAAATGTATCTCCATCACCCAATTGTGTTTCGCGTAGCATTCGCCGAGGTACAGCAGCACTTTCGTGCGGTAGCGGTCCGCGTCCGCCGGGGAAATTTTTTCGCCGCGCAGCGCGGCTTGAAAGATGCCGTCCAGTTCATCGGAAGAAGCTTCTTCATAACAGCATCCGCTCAGCCCGTGGTCGGAAGCGCGGCAGCCCGTTTGGTTGAAGAATTCCACCCGCTTGCCCAACGCCTCGCATAGGGTATTTATGTCTTTGACGGCAACGCCGCTTGCTTCGGAAAGCTTCGCCATATATTCCGCGAACCCGCCGGCTTCTATGTTCAGCGCTTTGTCGGGCCTGAACGCGGGCAGCACTTTCACCTTGCAGGCTGCGTCTTCCGCGATTTGTTTATGGTACCGCAAATCGTCGGTGGGGTCGTCGGTGGTGCAGATTAGTTTCACGTTGCTTTTATCAATCAGCCCCCGCGCGCTCATGCCCGGTTCCGCAAGCTTCCGGTTGCACTCGTCGTAAATTTCCCCCGCGGTTTCGGGGGTCAGTATTTTTTCGATTCCGAAATAGCGTTTAAGTTCCAAATACGTCCAGTGGTACACCGGGTTGCCGATGGCCTTCGGCAGCGCGGCGGCAAAGTTTTTAAACAACAGGAAGGGGTCTTTCTCCCTCGCGCCGGTGATTTCTTCCTCGGGGGTTCCGTTGGCGCGGATAAGCCGCCACTTGTAATGGTCGCCGCCCAACCAGATATCCGTAATGGAGTTATAGCGCTTGTCGGACGCGATATCGGCGGGACTGACGTGGCAGTGATAGTCGATGATGGGCATTTTCGCCGCGTACTGGTGGTAAAGGGTTTTCGCGGCGGGGCTTTTTAACAGGAAATCTTCGTTAATAAAAAAAGCCATAGTTTTCTCCCTTCAAAAAAGGCTAAGATTCTTCGCTTCGCTCAGAATGACAGTAGCGGCGACGGTAGCGGCCGTCCTTTCACTCAGAATGACGGTAGCAGCGATGGTAGCGGCCGTCCTTTCGCTCAGAATGACAGTAGCGGCGACGGTAGCAGCCGTCCTTTCGCTCAGCATGACAATAGCGGTCGTCCTTTTCGAATATACGGCACTAAACCTTTAAGTATGCCTTTAAGACCTTCCGGGCGGAACCGGGGCCATGAAGCAGCTTCACGAACATTTCCTCAATCCTGTCCGCTAACAAGGTTTCCGTCAAATCAAGCCCGAAGATGTTTTTATTGGAAAGTATGCCTCTTAACTGATTTTTATAACGGGAAGGCTCGTTCCAAACCACGCCGGAAAGGGCGGCTTGAAGCTCCGCCTTTAACGGGTCGCTTGAGACCTCCATCGGCTCGCCGTTATCGTTTACCCCGAGCAAATACCTGAACCACCCGGCAATGGAAAGGGGCACCGCGATTAAGGTTTCCAATCCGCGTCCCTCCGCCATATAGCTTTTGATGGTCTCGCCAAAGCGTATTCCCACTTTTTGCGAAGTGTCCGTGGCGATGCGGCGCGGGTCGTCGGGCATGAAAGGGTTGGGAAGACGCTCGTTCACCACTTCGTCGAGGAACGCGCGGGGGGAGAGGATTCCCGGGTCGATAACCACGGGCAGCCCCTCGTCATAACCGAGGCGGCGGATGAGCGCGACAATTTCCGCGTCTTTCATTTCCTCGCAAATCAACGTATAACCGAGCAGGCAGCCGTACACGCTCATGGCGGTATGCAGCGGGTTAAGGCAGGCGGTGACTTTCATGCGCTCTACCTTGTTGACGGTTTCCCGGTCGGTCATAAACACGCCGGCTTTTTCAAGGGGCGGGCGTCCGTTGGGGAAGGCGTCCTCCACCACCAGATACTGGGGGCGCTCGGCGTTGACGAAGGCGGCGATGTAGGTGTTTTTATCCGTAACCACCGGCGCGATTCCCTCGATGCCTTTTGCCGCAAGCATATCCTCCACCGCCTTAGCCGGGCGGGGCGTGATTTTGTCAATCATCGTCCACGGGAAAGAGACTTTCGATTCATCTTCCAACCAAGCGATGAATCCGCTGTCCGCAAAGCCGCTTCCACACCATTCGCGGGCGACGCCGAGCACGCCCTGCTTTAATTTCTCCCCGTTGCGGGAGCAGTTGTCCATGCTGACCAGGGCGAGGGGTTTCGCGCAGGAAGTATAGCGTTCCAAGAGCAGGGCGGCGGTAATAGCCATCGCGTGGCGGGGGCTGTTCGCGGGGCCGTTTCGGATGTCGTCCTTTACCTGCGGCAGAAGCTCCCCGTCGGAACCGGTAATGGCGTAGCCTTTTTCCGTAACGGTGAAGCTGATGAGCTGTAAACCCGGGGAACGGAAGATTTCCCTAAGCCGTTGGAAATGGACGCCGCCCTTTAACGACTCGGCTACGGAAGCGATAATTTCGCAGGAAGTGGTGGCGTCCGGGTTGAGCAGCACGTTAAGGGCGAGATGGTCGTGGGGGGCGAATATTTTGTCAATAATTTCGTAATCGAAGGTTTCCGCCGCGACAATGCCCCTGTCGGACAGCCCTTCGTTCAGCAGCCGGTGCTGCAGCCCGGCGATGAACCCCCGAAAAATATTCCCCGCGCCGAAGTGCAGCCAGATAGGGGAACTGCGCGTTTTTTCAGCCATTTCCGCCGCGTCATAGCGAGGCGTTTTGACGCCCGCGGCGTTCCAGAAGGAAGTTTCCCGTAAAGCTTGGCGGTTGAGACGCATAGGCATATCTCCTGACTTAATGGGATTTTGAATTATTTGGAAGGTGAACGCGGTATTATGCGCTGACATTTTCAACAAGCCATTTGGCAACGCCGTCGTCATTGTTACTCGCAATGATTCCGGTGGCTATTTCTTTTAGCTCATCCACGGCATTGGCTACCGCATAACATTCATCAGATATATTAAACATTGAAATGTCGTTTTTTCCGTCTCCGAAGGATATGACCCTTTCGCATTTCAAGTGTTCTTTCAGTTGCAGAATGGCATTTGCCTTTGTAGCCTTTATCGGAAGAATTTCAAGCCATTGCTCCCGGCTATAAATATCAATCTGATAGACACAGTGATATTTACGCTTTAAACGCAGATACAACGGATGCAATCTTTCGGCTGTGTCAATACATGTAAAATAGAACATGCGACCGGCATACAGTTCCGCGTTTGAATTAACCGGGTTATTACGAATATCCCCCCTGCGACAGTCTAAAAATTTTCTCGTTCCCTGATTCACCCTGTCGTTATTGTACGTAAACTTCTCCTGCTCTTTTATGAAAGAATACACTATGGGGTTTATATCATAAGCGGCTATAAATTCTTGAATTTCTTGTATTTCATTATCTTCAAAGAAATTTGACAGCATGACTTTTTTTGTTTCATTATCGAGTATAAACGCACCGTTATAAACAATCACGGGAAACTTTCCGCTCAATCCGCTTGTCACTTTTGACGCCGTAACATACGAACGGGCTGTAGCGTATGAAAAGCACATACCTTTTTCAATCAGAGCATTGATTGCGCTGTTAGTATAGGCGGATGTCATTTCATTTTTGCGGAGAAGCGTTCCGTCTAAATCTGATATGTACAGCGTCTTACCGTTAATGCGCATAGGCTGTCTAACCCCGCAGTATATAACCTTCGTTCGCCCGTTCTTTCCATGCCGTCATTGGGGAATAGGGCGCAGTGAAGAAAATACCTATTAACTAACTTGATAAATAGCGGGACGATATACCGGATTGGGAATAGCAATCCCGTTTGCTAAAGCGGAAGCCATCCATGCCGTCTTTGCCTTTAATACTTCGGATAATGCGGCTTCCGGCGTCTCCCCAAACGCTGAACAAGAAAACAAATCGGGAATGTCGGCAATATACCCGTTATCATCTTCGCTGAAGAAAACATTTATATGATAATCCCTCATGTTTGCTCCTCCATTTTTATACTATATCGCTCAATAATAGTTATAAATTGACGAACTTGATAGGGTTTGGCATCTTTACCGTCACTTTGAATGGAGATAAGCTGCTTATATTCCTTATTTATAAAGATATGATGGCTTCCGTTTATCCTGTCCAGTCTAAACCCAAACGACTCAACAATGCCAATGAATTCTACGAATAAGACGTTCTTTCCCCTACCGTGCAATATTTGTTGAAATAGCTTCTTTTTGTTCATGGCATTAGTTTCTCCAAACCTTAAATTTAATTCGCTATAGGGGAATATGGCGAATTCAATCTATAGCTTATACTACAGAGACAAGCATCTTCGTCAAATCATTAACATTTTCTGCGATTAAAGTTGCGCCAACACTTTTTAATTCAAAAAAATCCCCATAACCGTATAATACGCCTATACTTTCCATACCTATTTCTTTTGCACCAATAATGTCGTGTTCCCTATCACCAACCATAACACATTCCTCATGTTCAGATATGTTCATGTTTTCAAGCGCGTATCTTAAAACCTCACTTTTTTTTGAACGCCGTCCGTCTAATTCACTGCCAGAAATAAAGCAAAAATATTGATGGAGGTTAAAGTGCTTCAGTATTTTTTCTGCATAGACAACAGGCTTTGAAGTGGCTACTATTAAATATTTCCCCGCATTGTGCAGATTTTCCAACATAGTATCAATACCTTGATACGGAGTATTTTCAAATATGCCTTTTTCAGAAAAATATTCTCTGTATTTGACAACAGCGTTCTCCACCTTTTCATCATTGAATCCATAATACTTTTTATAAGAATCCCTCAGTGGCGGACCAATAAAAGATATAAGTGAATCAATGTCTGTCACATGTATATCAAACGCCTTTAACGAGTATTGAACCGATTTTGTGATACCCGTTTTAGGGTCAGTTAAAGTACCGTCTAAATCAAATAAAATATATTTTTTATCTTTCATTTGCCCTCCCGATTATATAAACTCTTTTATTTCGCCCTATCTTTCTAAATTCACCTTTAGGAATGAAGCGTATGAAGATTTTTATACTTCGCAATATTGGTCGATATAGGCTATCATTTTATGTTTAATCATATCATCGATATAAACTTTACCGTCT
>JAISWA010000046.1 GCA_031271275.1 Clostridiales bacterium
TTATATATCCCGGCTCTGTCTTTCATCGGACAGCGCCTCCTTTGATATTGAAATTAATAATTTGATACCCAACTATTAATTTCAATATTACCATATTTATTGCAATTAAAACACGCTGTCTACCTTACAAGGCCGTCTGTTTATATATTCCAGTTGATGACGACCACCTGTTCTCCCGTTGACCTGTTTTTCTCCCCCACTTGAACAGAAACAATAAAGTCGTTGATTACCTCATGGGTCAGCAAGTCAATGCCCCGCCCTGTTTTAATCATCGTTTCAACAGCGTCATGGACGCTGTCTTCCCGCTCATTATTATTGATTTCATTTATAAGTTGCCCTTGCCGCTGCAACAGCGATTCCTTTTCCTCGTCGAAAATACTTTTGTACATTAAAAAATCCTCACCGGTAATAACACCGCTGAGTTTGTCGGAATACGCCATTGCCGTATTCCGTTGGATTTTTTTTAACGCCACGTCAATTTCGCAAAGTTGCTTCTTTTTTATATCCGCGCTTACTCCGGTTGCGCTTAATGCTTCCACCACGCTGCCGCTAATATCCCCATGGGTTTCAACCGCAAGATAAGCGTCTATAAAAGCCTTAATCCTGATTGCGATATACCCCTGCAATTTATTCTCGCTGACGTAATGGGAGGAACAGCGTTGACCCTTTGTTTTAGCCGCAAGCAGGCAGCGCAAATACCTGTCCGACCCGTTGCGGGACGCCCCGCTGCGGAACAGGGTGCTTCCGCAGTCAAGGCACACGACCTTCCCGGCAAGCAAATGCGGCGCGCGAACTGAGAGGGCGCTTTCGTCGTAGAACAGCGTCCGCTTCTTATCCATCAGCCGCTGCGCCGTCTCGAAGGTGCGCCTGTCGATAACCGGTTCGTGCGCGTCCGGGACAATAACCCATTCGTCTTTCGGCACGGCGGACAGCTTTTTTGTTTTATAACTGACGCTTCGCTGCCGCCCCTGCACCAGGCTGCCTATGTAGGTTTCGTTCCGTAATATCTTTCGCACGGTATTAACGGCCCAAGCCCCGTAGAACTTGCTGAACTGACCGGCGTTGGCGTTTTGGTAGCGGATGCCCAACGCCGCCTTGTGCTGCGCCGGCGTGGGAATCCTCAAGCCGGTCAGTTTGGCGGCGATGGCGTTTACGCCCATGCCGGATAAGTACATATGGAAAATATCTTTGACCACCCGCGCCGCTTCCGCGTCTACTATCAGTTTATGTTTATCATCCGGGTCTTTTATGTAGCCGTAGCAGGTATACGCCCCCACGAACTGACCCTGCGCCCGCTTCGCGCTTAAAACGGCTTTCACATTTTCCGACAGGTCCTCGCAATACCATTCATTGATCAGCCCGTTTATTTGCCGCGCCTTTTTCCCGCCCCGCACAAAAGTGTCCACATGGTCAACCAAACTGATGAAGCGAATACCCCATAAAACAAAAAGCCCGTGTATATACCGCTCCACCAACTCCATATCCCTTGTAAACCGCGCCTGATGCTTGCAAAGGACAATGTTGAAAAGCCCGTTTTCCGCGTCTTTCAGCATTTGGTTAAACTGCGGTCTGTCGCTGAAGCCGCTGTAATCGTCGTCGGAATACACTTTGTAAACGATAAAATTTTGCCGAAGGGCATATTCCGTCAGCATCATTTTTTGGTTTTGGATGCTTTCGCTGTCGTCGCCCGCGCGAAGCTTTTCCGCGTCCTCTTTGGACAACCGGCAGTATATCGCCGCGAGGCTGCCGCCGGTCGTCACTGCTTTTGCGCGTGCGCTTTCCGGTACGCGTTGGCTATCAGCCGGACGATATTGCTTTTTAGCTGCGCGTTGCGGCTTTCGGCAGTTTTTGAAACGAAAGTTTCTTTGAGGATGATTTTTGAGGGTTTCATTCAGACGCCCGCCTTCCTTTAGACATGCCGTTAAAGGAATATATGCGGGGAATGCTTGTACAATTGCCTTCACCCATATCCCTGCCGGAAGTCAAAAGTAAGCAGGTACCCCTTTTTGCGTGCTTGGAATTCCTATATCATAGCAACTGCTCATACGCGTCTTCCCGCGCGGCTTCGCCTTTCAAAAGCTTCAACGCGTTTAACCGTTTGCCTGTACGGCAGCCTGTTTTATCCAGAAATAAAAGCAACCCGACGACACAGATTGGAGCCAAAACCGCATATGACCGACCTCTTGTTAAACTGGTACAAACATCACCGCCGCGACCTGCCGTGGCGGGAAAACATACAGCCCTACCGTATCTGGGTATCGGAGATTATGGCACAGCAGACGCGTATCGCGCAGCTGCTGCCTTTTTATGAGCGCTTCATCGCCCGCTTTCCCGACGTAAAAGCGTTGGCGGAGGCTTCCGAGGATGAGGTATTAAAAGAATGGGCGGGCATGGGGTATTACGCCCGGGCGCGAAATTTACACACCGCCGCGAAAATCCTTCTGCGGGAACAAGCCGGCGCGTTGCCGGAAACCGCCGAAGAATGGCGGCGCTTGCCGGGGGTGGGGGAATACACCGCCGGCGCGATAATGAGTATCGCATACGGTGCGCGGGAAGCGGCGGTGGACGGCAACGCCCTTCGGGTATACGCGCGTTTGGCGGACGACGCTACGGATATTTCCGCCCCCGCCGCCAAGAAATCGGCGGCGGCGTTCATCAAGGCAGCCATGCCAACCGAGCCAAAGCGGGTCAGTCAATTTACCCAGGCATTGATGGAACTGGGCGCGTTAATTTGCGTGCCCGGGCGCGAACCGCGCTGCGGGGAATGCCCGTTGGAGCGCGTCTGCCTTTCCCGCCGCGCGGGCAGGGAAAAGCTTCTGCCCGTAAAGTCCTCCAAGCGCCCCCCGAAGGAAACGGATATAACCGTACTGCTCATACAAAACCCGACCGGGCGCGTGCTGACGCGGCGGCGCACGGAAAATCTGCTGCGGGGCATGTGGGTTTTTTATCTGATAGAAAAGTCTTTGACGGAGGAGGAAATCAGCGGTTATGTACGGTCGATGGGTTACACGATACAGGCATGGGAAGCAATCGGTTCCGCTTCCCATGTGTTTACCCACCGTATTTGGCGGATGAAGGGATACGCGGTATACGTCCATGAAACGCATACCGTCGAGGATTACGCGTTTACTTCAAAAGAAGCCCTCGGGCAGTTGGCGCTGCCGAAGGCTATGCGGTTTTACAGCGACTGGCTGTTAAGTTTACGCACACTGTGCCCACCCCCCGTGCCCGGCGTCGAGTATAACCACTTTTTTTGAGACGGGCATGGCGAAAACGGGAGCGCTCTCCGACAAATACGCGCTGATCAAGCCCCCCGCGATAAACAGTCCGTATATGATCATCAGTATCCGTTCCTTGGTAATGCTGAATACGCGCACCTGAAAGACCTCCAAACTTAAATTTCGACTTTAGGGGCTCTCGCGCAATAACCTGTCCATCCCCGCGGTCCATCTCGCGCGAATCTTGCCCTGTTATTTCGTTCCAGTCCTTTACAGCATATTCGCAGTTGCCGGGGAATATACGCCCGCGCTTCTCACCGCGCCCGTCTGCCTTTATAATGCTAAAGAAAGTTATACGGAACGCGGGAGGTATGCCATGGCGACTGACCAACTCTCACCGGAAAACATCCATAAAACAAAAGCGCTGTGCTGCGGCGAAAACCCCGAGGGGGTTGTCTTTGCCGACGAGGTGATTCAAGCCGTACTCAGGCTTTGGGTCGAGCCCAACGATACATGGGCGCGGGCCATCCTTTCCGCGTATTACTTTTATGGCAATCAGGACGCCGGTACCCACAGCGCGATGGCGCAGGCTTTGTTCCTGACAGACCTCACCCGCCGCGTCCACCAGTTCCAAAGATACGGTAAAATTACGCTGTATTCTTTTATGGAATACGTGGAGGAGCATGTTGAAAAAGACTTATACGCGACTTTTAAACGTATCAAGGAGCGGCGCCAAGAAATTGCCCCGGCGGTATTAATCAATGACGACAGGTTGATCGGCGTCTACGCGCATATGGTGGGCGGGCGCTCTTACCGGCGCAACGCCCGCGGCAATATCGTACAGGGCAATATCAACCCCGGCGGCAACCTGAATATACTTACCCATACGGAAGTGGAGATTAAACTGGAATTCGAAAAGTATCTGACCGACCGCAATGAAAAGTATTTGCAAGGCAAATGGGTACCAAGCGCGCCGCGGGTCAGAAGCAAAGACGCAAACGGAAAGGAACGCGTTATTCCCCTCGGCAAGCAAGACCTGCAAATGTCGGATGCGGAACTGTCCGCAACCCTTCGTAAAATAGCGGATTATCAAGATAAGATCAAAAAATTTAAAGACGGGATGCATGGGAAGAAAACGCGCAAAAAGCCTGTCCTCTCCATCCCTCCGGAATTTGTTTTCCCGCCGCTTGAGGTTTTTAAAGACTGGTACCGGCAAAATAGGCCGGGCAAGTTAGACGGGCGGCGGTCGCCCGTATATTTTTTCCTATATGCGCATTATTTCCTTCCCCAAAAATTCGGTTGGGAAAAACAGGACGAGGTATATTTTGAAGATTACAACACGCGGTTCGAGCTCTATAAATTAGAGAAGAACGACGCGCCCGACTGGGAAGGCTTAAACCTTAAATTTTATGAGGAATACGGGACCTATCCGAAACCCGGATTCAGTACCGTTATCCATCAATACAGAGGCATTGAAACCATGCAAAGCTTCATCGATTGGTGCATAAAAAAATAATGAAGAATTGGCGTGGGGATTGTAAGGAGGGGGATGCCGCAATGGTTTTGACCGCGGAGCAATGCTTTGACGAAGACGGCTGTCTCATTCCGTCGCTTACGCACCTATATTTCGGAAGGACGGATGCGCCGGACGAGCGTATCGCGCGGCACATGGAGGAATGCCCCCGTTGCTTTGCGATGTTTGACAGCCTGGTCAGGCGAGACAGGGTAAAAGTCCTTCCGCGAAACATGGGTTGGGAAGATTATTTCCCCATCAGGGCAACCGATATTAACATCCGCACGCAAACCGCGGCCGCCGCCAACGACGACCCTTCGCAGTGCAAAGCGGTGTATACCTGCAGCTTCCGGGATATAAACATCAAGGTGATTTATCAAGGCAACGAAGACACGGTCATTCTGCTCGACTGTAAAGATTGCCGCGAGCTGTATTACAGCCCGCTTTCGGAGTATGAAGAACTTGAGGATATAACCCCTTCCGGGCTTGAGCGCAAAACCGTTAAAATGGAACGGCAAAATGGGCAGGCGGTTTATAAGATAGACGGCGGAAGACGCGCGTTGATAAAGATATCGGGCGTGGAGGGCTCGTTCATCGTATTCACGATGGAGCATATACTGGGGCAGCGCAAATGATTTCCGCGTACATGAAGCTTGAAAGCGATTTTATGCGCGTCAAAGTGAAGGGCGGCAGGCTGTATAAAGCGGAAAAATCCTTCGGTCATCTGAAACGGTCTGATATATCGCAAAAACAGGCGGCGGCGGATAACCGTGAAACCCGAACAGGCATAGGGGATACGCTTTCAGGCTGTTTACCGAAAGGGTTCCTGAAATGGATTGAAAGAAATTTGCCCCTATTGCAGTGCGAAGGGCTTGTGCTTTTATTTGAAACGCCCCTGCTCGCGGAGTTTCACTGGGAATACGTGCAGGCGGGGGAAGGATTGTACTGGTACCATTTCCCGCTGATGAGGTCGATACCCGGCTCGACTTACGGCCCGCGCACAGGCGAGCGGAACCCTTCCTACGGTTTCTTTACCCTTAACGATTTGGGCATAGGCGGAACGCCGGTGAAAAATGTATTGGAAGACGCGTTGGGTGAGCGAAATGTCCATTATACGCTGATAGAACCGGAGAATTTTGAAACGCCCGCCCTCGCCCTTGAAAAGCTTAAAGAAGATTTACAGCGTAACGACTTCCTCCATATCGCCTGTCACGGCGGCACGGGCGAATTAGTCTCCAACATGTGGCAGCGCGGCTACGGAAAGAGAGAACCCTTTTGCGACGCCGGTCAGCTTCAAAACGCGGCTTGCCCGAGGGTTGCGTTGGTAGACGCGTGCCATTCCGGTGAAACGGGAACCGAGCCCGCAGATTGGAAAAGCACGTTGCCGGGCAGCTTTATAAAACCGGACGGTTCCGCCGTGTACGCGGCGAATATCGGGCGAAGCGTGTACGGAACACTGGATGTGACCGCGTTCGCGAGCCATTTTATAAAACTATTTTGTGTTGAGTATAAAGACCGCCCGTTTGTGGATGCGCTGCGGGAAACGAGGAAAAGGCAGGGTCAGGACGACAAGAACACGCAAATCGTTTATGTTTCCGAAGATTGGGACATTACCTGCCCCTGCGGGGAAATTGTTTTAAAGGGTTGGAAACCGGGCGAAGGCGTTGAATACGACATGAAGGACGACGCGCTGCTTCCGCTAAAAACCTATAAACCGTCCTATACGGTTGCCGTCGCGACCGGTGTCGCCGGGTTTTTAATGGCAGTCATCACACTGGTAACCGACAGGGTTTACGGCACGGTATATATTGCCGGGTATGCCGCGAGCGCGGCGATTATGGCGGCATCCGGTATTTCCGCGTTGCGGCAGTACATAAGTATAAGGACGCGTTGATTGCTTTACCCTAACCACAGTTTTGCTATGATCGAAGACGAATGGTTTCGTTAAAGGGGTTTAGGGCGGTAAGGACGCCGCCGGTTTCAGATTTGTTATAGCCCTTGTTCGTCGCACGTCAAACGCATGAGCGCGTTTTGGTATTTTTGGCGTCGCAGACTTAAATCCGCAAGGCGGGCTTTGCCCGCCTGAGGGAAATCGGCGTCCGCAAATCCGAACAAAGTGAGGATTTGAAGCCGATTCTGTCAAACCGCACATCGTGGAAATGCCGGAGGAGCGCAGCGACGAAGCATTTTCACGAACGCCAAACGCGTCATGCGTTTGGCGTGCTTGTTCGCCGGCTCTTTGTTGATAACGCGCAATCCTTCTTATATAATCATGAAAATTTCTTTTAGGGGGCGGACGTCATTTTAAAGTCACTGAAGAAAACGGTATGCGAGGCCAACCGCCGGTTGCCCAAGTTGGGCTTGGCTCCGTTGGACTGGGGCAATGTCAGCGGTATCGACCGGACGCGGGGGCTTATGGTCATCAAACCGGGCGAGATCGCCTTCGAGGAGCTTTCGCCGGAGGATATGACGGTGGTGGATATGGCAGGAATCGTCGTCGAAGGCTATTACAAGCCTTCCGCCGACATGCTCACCCATTTGCGCCTTTACCAGGCGTTTGAGGAAATTGAGGGCATTGCCCATACCCACGCCGCATGGGGCACGGCGTTCGCGCAGGCGGGGCATTGGATACCCGCTTACGGCGCGACTCACGCGGATTTTTTCCACGGGGCGGTGCCGTGTACCCGTGAGCTTAGCGACGGCGAAGTCTTCGGCGAGTACGAACAGGAAACCGGCAACGCCATCGTGGAAGCTTTTTGCGGTATAGACCCGTTGGCGGTTCCGGCGGCTTTGGTATACCGGCACGGGGCTTACGCGTGGGGCGTCAGCCCGGCGGACGCGGTGAAGAACGCGTATGCGTTGGAGGAAGTCGCGAAGATTGCCGCGTATACCCGTATGCTTTCACCGGAACTGCCGCAGGCAAGCCAGGCGCTGTTGGACAAGCATTATTTGATGAAGCGCGGGGCTAATAATATGGAAAACATCGAGGAGTAAACAATGTCGTCAACCTATGTGATTCGTGAGTTTGGAATCGATGATTATGAAAGCGTATACAGGCTGTGGAGCGTCACGCCCGGGCTCGGGCTCAGCGCCGGCGACGACAGCCGCGAGGGCGTTGAAAAGTTCCTGCGCAGGAACCCGGGCATGTCCTTCGTAGCGGAAGAAAACGGGAATATAGCAGGGGCTATATTGTGCGGCCATGACGGGCGGCGCGGTTATATCCATCATACCTGTGTGGCGGAAAGCGCGCGGGGCAAAGGCGTCGGCTCAAAGCTGACCGCCGCCGCCCTCGACGCGTTCAGGCGCGAAGGCATACCAAAGGCCAAGCTTGTGGCGTTCGCGGATAATGCAAAGGGCAACGGTTTCTGGGAACACATGGGCTTTACGGAACGTCCGGACTTAATTTACCGGGACAAGGCGCTATGAGTTCCGACCGCCTTTTCCGCCTTGCCGACGCGAAAGACAGCGACGCAGTTTTAAAAATTTACGCGCCCTATGTGAGAGATACGGTGATTTCCCTTGAGTTGGAAGTGCCTTCGCCGAAAGCGTTTCATAAAAGAGTGGAAGGTATCGTAAAACAGTACCCGTTCGTCGTCTGCGAAACAAACGGCGAAATGGCAGGTTACGCCTACGCCGCTATGCATAGGGAACGCACCGGCTACCGTTATGACGTGGATGTTTCCGTTTATACCGCGCCAGAATATTTCGGGCGAGGAATCGCCCGCGCGCTTTATGACCGCCTGTTCGCGCTGCTTGCGGCGCAGGGCTATTACAACGCTTACGCCGGGTGCAACGCAAAGAACCGGCGCAGCGAAGCTTTCCATTATAAATGCGGGTTCAAATTTGCCGGGGCATTTCACAACGCCGGGCATAAATTCGGCGAATGGCACGACGTCAACTGGTATGAGAAGACCCTGCGGGAATACGACGAGATACCGGCGGAAATCCAGCCCATATCCGGGCTCCCCGCCGAATACGTCAGGGAAGTTTTGTCGGGATGCTGAACACTGTCCGCAAAACCATCCGGAAATATAAAATGCTTGACAAGGGCAGCCGCGTAGTCGTCGGAATCTCCGGCGGCGCGGATTCGGTGGCGCTGCTGCTCGCGCTGATAGAACTGCGCGTGGAATGGGATATTGAAATTTACGCGGCGCATGTCAACCACCATTTACGGGGCGGGGACTCCGACGGGGACGAAGCTTTTGCGCGGGAACTATGCGAACGCTTGAGCGTCCCTTTTTATAGGTATAACGCCGACGTTAAGGGCTATGCGGCGACTGAAAAGATTTCCCTTGAGGAAGCCGGACGGCGGCTGAGATACGCGTACTTTGGACAAACGATTGAGGAAATCAAAAAGGCGGAAGCGGCAAAATTAACGGAAGCGCCGGAACAAGATGACCCTTTAGCGGGAATGACGCCGCCGGTTTATAAAATCGCCGTCGCCCACAGCCTCGACGACTCCGCCGAAACGGTGTTGCTTAATTTGTTTCGCGGCACGGGCTTAAAGGGCTTATGCGGAATCCCCCCCGCGCGGGACGCGGTAATCATTCGGCCCTTAATCGAAACTACCCGCGGGCAAATCGAAAATTTCCTGCGGGAGCGGGGGCAGCCGTACCGCGTTGACGGAAGCAACGCAGACCCGGCTTACACGCGCAACCGTGTCCGCCATCAAATCCTTCCCGTAATTAAAGACGCCTTTGGTGAAAGCGCGGCGAACCGTATGGTTCGCGGCGCTTCTTTATTGCGCGACGACGAGGATTTTTTGTCACAGGCGGCAAAGGAAGCCTATGAAAGCTGCAAAATTTCCGCGCTTAGCCGTGCGGACGAAAAGGAGATTTTTCTGGATATCGGGAAGCTTTCTTCTTTGCATCCCGCCATACTGCGCCGCGCGTTAAGGGAAGCGGTTGGCGCGGTTGGCGGGCTTCGGGATATCGGAGCGACGCATATTAAGAGCGTTGTCTCCGTGGTTTACGGGCAGACCGGAAAAACCGCAGAACTTCCCAACGGAATACGCGGGGAGAGAATATACGGGAATTTAAAAATATTCCGCGTCATACCGGCGCATATGTCGGGAAGCGCGGACGGGCGCCCCGTATCGGAATCCGGAGGCGCGCCGCGTCCCGCAGCGTCCGCTTTCTATTTCGCGCTTGAAACAGGGCAGCCGGTTTATATCCCGACTGTTTCAAAAACCATCCTGTTAACAGCCGCAGAGCCGCCTGATTTCGGCGGTAAATTCCCGGAAAGCTTGTGTACGAAAATTTCTCGGTATGATAGAATAAAATTGTCTTTCGTTTTGCGTTCGCGCCTTCCCGGCGACTATATTTATTTAAAAAACGTCGGGCGAAAAAAAATACAGGACTATTTTACGGACCGCAAAGTCCCGCGTGATTGCAGAGACAAAATCCCGCTGCTCGCAATGGAAAACGACAGCGAGATTTTGTGGATCATAGACGGGAACAGTCGCATAAACGCCCGGTATGAACCGGACGAAGGCGAGAAATGTATTTTTGTTTCCGTATATTAAAATATCGGGAGAGTTAAATGATGAGAGAAACCGTAAGCGTGCTGATTTCGGCGGCTGCCATAGATGACCGACTGACGGAGTTGGCGGCGCAAATCAAGGAAGATTATGGCGACAAGCCCTTGACGTTGGTATGCGCGTTAAAAGGCGCCGTTATTTTTTTGGCGGACTTGTCCCGCAAGCTCGACAATAATGTGGAATTTGACTTCCTGCGGGTATCCAGTTACGGCGACGAGAGTATTTCAAACGGCGCGGTGGCGCTTAGTCACAAAACCGGCTCTTTGAAAGACAGGCACGTGCTGCTCATTGAGGATATCGCGGACACGGGGCATACCCTTGTTTTTTTGCGCAAGCACCTGATGAGCATGGAACCCGCCTCCCTTAAAATCTGCGTGCTGCTTGACAAGCCCGACCGCCGCCAGACGCCGGACGCGAAATTCGATTACCTCGGTTTTTCCATTCCCGACGTGTTTATTGTGGGCTACGGCCTTGACTACGCGCAGCGCTACCGCAACCTTCCGTTTATCGGGGCGCTTAGTTTTGAAGAATAGCATTTAAGAGGGTGTGTTTTTGAACAACAAGTATTTAAGAACCTTTAGCGTATGGGCGGTCGTTTTTTTAGTGATTCTGTTCGCGCTCGCGGCGGTGCGGCTGATGTCGCCGCCGGTTACGACGGTTCCCTACACTTACGCGGATTTATTGAAAGACCTTGACGCGGGCAACGTCACGGCGATTGAAATCATGCCCGACGAGGAAGTCTCGAACGTGGGCACCGCCGTGGTGAAGATGAACGACGAAACCGTGCACAGCGTGGTCATCCCCAGTGTGGATGTTTTTATGCCCTACGCCCAGGAAGCTTCCGAAGAATTCGGCTTCACGATAGACACCGTCCCGCCGCCGAAAGCCGGTTGGCTGGCGCAGCTTCTGCCTTCGCTGCTGATACTGGTAGTGTCCGTGGTGATTATGATGTTTATCTTGCAGCAGGTGCAGGGCGGAGGGCGGATGAAATCCTTCGGCAAGAGCAAGGCGCGTATGTTGGTGGACGAAAAGCGCCGGGTCACGTTTTCCCATGTGGCGGGGTTGGAAGAAGAAAAAGCGGAGCTTTCCGAAATCGTGGATTTTTTGAAAGCGCCGAAAAAATATATCGATATAGGCGCGCGCATCCCCAAGGGCGTACTGTTGGTGGGGCCGCCCGGAACCGGCAAAACCTTCCTCGCCCGGGCGGTGGCAGGGGAAGCGGGCGTTCCCTTTTACAGCATTTCCGGTTCGGATTTTGTGGAGATGTACGTGGGGGTAGGCGCGTCCCGCGTGCGCGACTTATTTGATCAAGCGAAGCGGCATCCCGCTTCCATCGTGATTATAGACGAGATAGACGCGGTGGGCCGCAGACGCGGCGCAGGTCTCGGCGGCGGGCACGACGAGCGCGAGCAGACCCTTAACCAACTCTTGGTGGAGATGGACGGCTTCGGCGTAAACGAAGGCGTTATTATTCTTGCCGCGACCAACCGCCCCGACATACTGGACCCGGCGCTGCTTCGGCCCGGGCGTTTCGACCGGCAGATTGTCGTAAACAAACCCGACGTAAAGGGCCGCGAGGCGGTGCTTTCCATCCATTCCGACGGGAAAAAGCTCGCAGCCGACGTTTCGCTTAAAACCGTGGCGCAGACCACGGCGGGATTTTCCCCGGCGGATTTGGAAAATTTAATGAACGAAGCCGCGCTGCTTGCCGCAAGAGACAACAAGACGCGCATCGATATGGAGTCCATACGCCGCGCGTTTGTAAAGGTGGGTATTGGCACGGAAAAGAAAAGCCGGGTCATTACCGAAAGGGAGCGGCGTATCACCGCGTATCACGAGGCGGGCCACGCCATCTGCCACGAGGTGCTGTCCGACATCGACCCCACCTACATGGTTTCCGTTATCCCCACGGGAATGGCGGGCGGTTATACCATGCCGCTGCCCGGCGAGGACAGGGGCTATATTACCAAAAAGTTTATGGAGCAGACCATCGTGTCGCTGTTGGGGGGACGCGCGGCGGAGACGTTGGTAATCAAGGATATCACCACCGGGGCGTCCAACGACATCGAACGCGCCACGGGTCTTGCGCGTAATATGGTGGTGAAGTACGGCATGAGCGAGGTGTTGGGGCCTATCCAGTTCGGCAACGACAACGAGGAGGTGTTTATAGGCCGCGACTTCGCGCACGCGCGCAATTACGGCGAGCAGGTGGCGTCTTTGATTGACAGCGAAATTAAACGCGTGGTGGAAGACGGCTACGAGGAAGCGTTGCGGCTGATTGAGAAATATATAGACGTGCTGCACAAAATCGCCAACCTTTTGATGGAAAAAGAGAAAGTCTCCGGCGAGGAAATCAGGAAATTGTTCCCGGAAGGCGCGCTTGAGCCGATCGAGCGGGAAGAAGGGCTGATGGGGGAAGGGTTGGAGACAGGGATACTTAATGCATAACACGCTTACCTTGTATCACGGCACAGTACACGATTTCACAGAGATTAATATACAGTACGGAAAACCATATAAAGATTTTGGCCGGGGCTTTTACGTTACAGAGGATTTTGTTCACGCTAAAAACATTGCCGAGCGGAATCGGAGAATTGAAATTGAACGACTTATTGCTTACGGGAAGAAAAGCAATGTAAATATGTTTATTTATGAATATGCATTATGCTTACCCGACTTAGAAAACATCAAAGTATTGCGGTTTGATAAACCCGGCAGCGAATGGGTGAATTTTGTTGTTAAAAATCGAACCGAACCGCGTCTGAACCACGGATACGATTTAATCATAGGTGCGACCGCCAATGATGATACGCGCATAACAATCCAAAACTATCTGTTAGGTGCTTACGGCGAGCCTGAAACACAGAAAGCGGTTAGCGTTTTTTTGGAACAGATTAAAGTCGAAAAACTTCCGACGCAATGGATGTTTGCATCGACAAAGGCAACAAGTCTGCTCAGATTTACGAGAAGGACACAACTGTTATGAATATAGCCGAGCAGAAAGCGGAATTTATGATAAATCTTCTGACCGCGAAAATCGCGGAGGTACTCGCTGTCCAAAATGGAAAGACCGTGACTGATTCATTACGCGATTTTTTAGCAACAAAAACTTCTTCGCTGCTGTTCCGCCCGCAGTCTTATTTATACCTTGAAAGCCCCGAATACATTTTGGATATGCTTGACGCGGAGTATACCGGCGATATTGATCGTTGGTTGGAGGTGTGAGCGTGAACATAAACCAAATCGCCTATTTGCAGGCGGAAATTGCTCACGCCTATATGCGTCAGTATGACTTAAAACCTGCCGAATTCGTTGAACTTGACAATAAATATGATATTCTCCGCTTTATTGAAACTGGCTACGAATCGTTTCACTTGACGGGTACGCAGGGCGTGATTGATGAAGTGGATGATTATATTCGCAATTTGCGAAAATAAAGGACATCCTGTTTTCGTCCTCTTACCGTATAACGCCTGACCCTTTGCAGCACTGATTGCTGTCGAGGAAAGGGCGTTTCCCGCAGGTATTGAATTCTCACCTCTTGAAAGGGGAGATAATCGAAACCGTGGCAAAGAAGATTACTAACCCGCTGAGCGCGCTCAGGCGGCTCTCGGGCATTGGCGTTGGGCGGAATGCCAACGGCCAACAGGGAATGCTAAAAAGAATACTTAACGGGATGGAAGCGCTTATCACCGTATGCGACGCCGATACTTTCGAAATCTTTTTTTTGAACGACAGTATCAGAACCTATTTCGGGCTTACAGACGACGGCATCGGTCAGCGGTGTTATAAAGTCCTTCAAAAGTTGGACGCGCCGTGCGCTACCTGCCCCTACCAACAACTGCGTGACGAGCCGGAAAAGACCCTTATATGGGAACACCATGAGCGGGTCAAGGGCAGCATATTGCGAAAGACGGCACGGATTATCGACTGGCCCGGCGGCAAGAAGGCGCACCTCGAATACGCGATAGATATAACCGAAGCGGTTGAAACGCGGGAAAAACTTACACAAAGAGAAAATATGCTCGAGGTTTTAAATAGAGCGGCGATCATCCTTCTTTCGTTGAGCGAGGAAACTTTCGAAGATACGATGACCGCAGGCGTCAACCTTATTTCGAGCATCGCGAAAGTTGACAGGATGTCGGTATCGCGCAACATTGATATACCGGGTGAAGGGCTGTGCGCGTCGCAGATATACCGTTGGAGTAAAGCGGCGGGCACATCCATCCCCACCGTGGATGAACTTCAGGGGAATTCGTATGACCGGCAAATCCCCCGTTGGAGGGACGTTCTCTCCGCCGGTGAATGTATCAACGGTCCGGTGCGCCTGATGCCGGAAGCTGAAGCGCTTAAACAGTTCGGCTGTGTAACGGTGCTTGCGATACCTGTTTTTGCTAAAGATATTTTTTGGGGCTTTGTCCTTTTTGAGAATCTCACGGACGAGCAGGAATTTTCCAATGACGAGGCGGAGATGCTGCGTTCGGCGAGTTTTATGCTCGCCAATACGGTTATCCGCAACGAGGAAGGGAGAAAAATACGCAGAGCCGACGAACAGCGAAAACAGATGATCCGCGAGATAGAACACCAGAACAAACTGCTGTTTACCGTAAACGTTATCTCGGCAATCCTGCTTCAATCGAACAGGGTTACTTTTAAGCACGATCTTCTGCGGTCTATGGGGATCATGGCGGAAGCGGCGGGAGCCGACCGCGTTTATATTTGGGAAAATTACCTAAGCGACGGGGAACTTTACTGCACCCAAACGTATGAATGGTCGGGGGGCGCGGAACCGCTGCAGGGCAAAGACATAATGATGGGAGTCTCCTACCGCGAGTTGGTGCCGAGATGGGAAAGGGCGTTCCTGCGCGGGAACTGCATTAACGGAATTGTGCGCACCATGCCCGCGAGCGAAAGCGCCTTTCTGCAACAGCAAGGCGTACTGTCTATTTTGACGGTCCCGATCTTTCTCAAAGATCAATTATGGGGTTTCGTCGGTTTCGACAACTGCCACAGCGAGCGGGTGTTTTCAGAAAAAGAGGAGAAGATTCTAAGGTCCGCCAGTGAATTAATCGCTAACGCCTTGATCCGTAACAGTATGGAAGTGAGCATCCTTCAGTTAGAGGTCGAGGCGGATAAAATCTACTACGACCCGCTGACGGGTATTTACAACAGGCGTTTTTTTGACGAAAACATGCAGCGCTTAATACGTTCGCTTTCGCGTTCCAACGGTACGCTCAGCCTGATGATGATCGACATTGATTATTTCAAGATATACAACGACACCTACGGGCACGTGGAAGGGGACAACTGCCTGAAAATTATCGCTAAAACATTGAAAGACAGCGTAACAAGGGCCGACGACTTCGTCGCGCGTTACGGCGGCGAGGAATTTGTAATCGTCCTGCCCAACACCAATGAAGACGGGGCGCATATGTTGGCGTCCAAATTATTAAAAAGCATATACGACTGCGGCATACCCCACGGAAAAAGCGACGCGGCGGACTGTGTCACTGTTTCAATAGGGGTTACGACGGGGTTGGTGGTGCATACTTACAACAGCGATACCTATGTTCAGCGTGCGGACGCGATGCTTTACAAGTCAAAACAAGAAGGCAGAAACCGGTATGCTTTTTCAACGCTTTGATGCTTGATTGTACAAAGCGGCGCAGTTTCCTGTGAAATAAAAAACCGCTTGGCGTACTCGTTCCAAGCGGTTTTTTTCCGTGTCCTACAGGAGTCGAACCTGCGACCTTTCGGTCCGGAGCCGAACGCTCTATCCTCTGAGCTAAGGACACAGTCGCCACATTTTAAGCGGCGCTTTTGCGGCTGTCAATAACGCGCGAAATATTTACCGCAACCGCTATTGGATGAAACGGTTGCCTTACGGCGCGATTTCAAATGAAATGCTGTTAATCACCACGTCCTCAACGGGCTGATGGTTCTCTGCCGCCGCGTCCACCACGGGCAACGCGGCGATGGCGTCCACCACGTCCATTCCTTCAATCACATGCCCGAACACGGTATGCCCGTCCGGGTTAAAAAGCGCGTCGAGGTGAGGGGTGCCCCCGTTTTTGATATATTCGTCAATCACTTCAACGGGCATCAGGTCGCGGTTATAAACCGTGCCTTCCTCCGATTCGGTGACGACTTCGTCCTGCTTTCCGCGTAATTCCTCAAACATGGAAACATATTGCGGGTTAAGGTTGTTATTTTGCACGATAAAAAACTGGCTTCCGTTGGAATTGGGCTGGGCAGAATGCGCCATGGACAGCGCGCCCCTGAAATTCCGAACGCTTAAATCAAACTCGTTCTCAAACCCCGCCCCCCAGATACTTTCGCCGCCCATACCCGTGCCTTCCGGGTCGCCGCCCTGTATCATAAAATCATTGATAACCCGGTGGAAAATGACGCCGTCGTAATACCCGTTTTTCGCGTGGGTGATAAAATTCTCCACTGCCTTCGGCGCTTGTTCCGGGAAAAACCGCAGCTTGATGTCGCCCATGCTCGTATGCATCACCGC
>JAISWA010000120.1 GCA_031271275.1 Clostridiales bacterium
CGAAAACGTCTTCTTAAAGTCATTAAATGTTTTCGTTCGTGAGCAACTGACAGTCGGACGAAAACTGAATTTCTTTTCGTCTTAAGCCCGCCTCAATTTAAAAATGTGCGGAGCGCATAGCGGGCAAATCATTTTTTATTAGAAGAATGATTTTTCCCGTGGTACTAAGCAGTAATAATGATTTTATTTGTCAAATGTGTAAATGAAAAATGCAAATGCGCGGGAGATATCGCAATATAAATAAAATATTTTTCGTTTATTTTCCTACTAAGTCATAGGTTTTACGGGCTGAAAATAAGGCGTTTGGCGTGGCGACTGAATCTGAAATATAGCGTATCTTGATAGTGAGTACCACATGTGGTACCATCGCATTGGAGGTGAACTAAATGGCAGGGATAAAAAAATAATTGACAAAATGCAATATCAACCCAACGGAGTAAGTTATGAAGAAGGGGCAAAAGTATTGAATCATTATGGATATGATTTTGTACGTCAAAAAGGCTCACATTGCCACTTCAGAAACGAAAGCGGCGAGTTAATTACCATTGTGAAAGAATCGCCCGCAATTAAAAAGTGCTATGTAATCGATATCCTGTCAAGGATAGGCAAATAGCCATCCTTTTCCCTGCCTGCCATATGGTTAAAAAAGATGTAAGGTACTATATGGAGTTGCCGTATAACGTGACAATACAGGAGCTCCATGATGAAAGCGGTCATTATTTTTATGCGCGCGTTTTAGAACTGGACGGATGCCAAAGCCACGGGGAAACCTATCAAGAAGCGTATAGAAACATCCGGGAAGCTATGGAAGGTTGGCTTGAAGTGAAATTGGAATACGGTGACGTGATACCCGAACCGCTTACAGATAATGCGTTTAGCGGAAGGTTTAATTTGCGCATTCCTAAGACGCTTCATAAACGGTTGGTGGTTGAAGCTGAAAAAGAGGGTATTTCATTAAACCAATACGCGCAATATAAATTAAGCCGCTGATTTACATTTTAACATTATTGTGTTAACATGCCCCACGTTTTTGGTAACCGCCCGGAGAGGTGCAAATTGATTCCGTCAATACCGTATCCGGCGAGTACCTTCCATAATCCGGCGCGTATCGCGCCATCTTGAGGAGGTGTTTTATGTCCGCAATTATTGAAACCGGCGGTAAGCAGTATACAGTCAACGCCGGCGACGTTATCACGGTGGAGAAGCTGAAGGTGGACGCGGGAACGGCGTATACCTTCGACCGCGTGCTCGCGGTGACCGACGGGGAAACCGCGACTTTCGGAGCGCCGTACATTTCCGGCGCGACGGTTGCCGCGTCTGTGCTTGGCGACGGAAAAGGCAAGAAGGTCGTATCGTACAAGTACAAATCCAAAAAGGGTTACCATCGCAAGAAAGGTCATCGTCAGCCCTTTACCCGCGTTAAACTTGACGAAATCATCGTATGATTTCCGTTGAGGTGACGCGCAGCGCAAAGGGTATACCCCGCGCGTTTGAAGCGAACAACCACGGCAAGAGCGAAGCCTGCGCCGCGGTTTCGCTGATGGTGCTTAACACCGTCAACAGTATTGATGCGCTCACGGACCAGGACTTCAAATGCGAATATGACGAGAACGGCGGGTACGTCAAGTTTTCCATGAAAAAACCCGCGCGAAGAAGCGCGGTGCTGCTGATTGAGTCCATGCTGTTCGGGCTTAACGCGGTAAAAGAACAGTACCCCGACGAAATTGAGATTATTGATGGGAAGTGATTATATGCTGATAAAAATGAATCTGGCGTTTTTCGCCCATAAGAAAGGCGTCGGCTCCACCAAGAACGGGCGCGACTCCGCCGCGCAGCGCCTCGGCTCAAAACGCGCCGACGGCCAGTTCGTGCTCGCCGGCAATATTCTGTACACGCAGAACGGAACCAAAATCCACCCCGGTAAGAACGTGGGGCGCGGTTCCAACGACAATCTTTTCGCCTTGGTGGACGGTACCGTCCGCTTCGAGCGCAAAGGCCGCGACCGGAAAAAGGTCTCGGTATATCCCGTGGCTGAAAAAGCCCAGTAGATTGCGGGAAGTTTTAAAACCATGCTAAAATAAAATCCACAGTTATCCTAAGCTGTGGATTTTTTATGCCATAGGAAACCGCTTGATTATAGCGGTCCGTTTTGAAGCCAAAGGAACGCGCAAGGCGTGGTTTCCTATTTACGGAGTGGTTATATGTTTGTTGACAACGCGAAAATCCATATCGAGTCGGGCAGGGGCGGCAACGGGAGCATCAGCTTCCGCCGGACGAAGTATGTCCCCAACGGCGGGCCGGACGGCGGCGACGGCGGGCGGGGCGGCGACGTTTGTTTTATCGCCGACACCGGGCTTAACACGCTGATGGATTTCCGGTATCAGAAAAATTTCAAAGCCGAGCCGGGCGCGGACGGAAGCGGAAGCAACCGCTCCGGCCGCGACGGGAAGGATTTGGTGATAAAAGTCCCCGTGGGCACGTTGGTGCGCTACGGTTGGGCGGATAAAAATTCCGACCGGCAGACGGGTTTTGTCATGGCGGATATGACCGTCCCCGGCGAGAAGCGCGTGCTCGCCCGGGGCGGGCGCGGCGGGCGCGGCAACCAGCATTTCGCCACGCCCACCCGGCAAGCGCCCCGGTTCTCGGAGGACGGAAAGCCGGGGAAAGCCTATGACGTAACGCTCGAATTAAAACTCATCGCCGACGCGGGGGTTATCGGCTTCCCCAACGCGGGCAAGTCCACGCTGCTTTCCCGCGTGACCAACGCCAACCCCAAGATTGCCGATTACCATTTCACCACCCTTTCGCCCAACCTTGGCGTGGTGCGCGGCGACAGCTTTAAGGACTTCGTGCTCGCGGACATTCCCGGTTTAATCGAGGGCGCAAGCGAAGGCGCGGGGCTCGGGTTCGACTTCCTGCGGCATATCGAGCGGACGCGCCTGCTGATTCATGTGGTGGACGCGGCGCGGTTGGAGGACGACACGCTGACCCCCGCCCGGGCGGTGGAAAAAATAAACCGCGAGCTTTTCGCGTACAACCCGGAGTTGTTGAAGCGCCCGCAGGTTATCGCCGCCAACAAGGCGGACCTTGCCCTTTCCGACGAGTGGATGGCGGAGTTAAACGCCTACGCCGGGAAAAACAACTGGCCGGTGTATATTATATCCGCCGCCACGGGGCAGGGGCTTTCGGAATTAATGCGCGGCGTGGCAAAAGTGCTGGCGGATTACCCCGAGGGCGTGGTGTTTGAGCCGGATTACGAGGCGTTCTTCGAGGCGGAATCGCGGGAGGCTGCCATCGCGGTGGACAGTGTGCGCGACGGGTACTACCGGGTGGAAGGCCCGGGTATCGAGCGCATACTCGGCTACACCAACATGGCGGACGAGCGGGGTTTCGCGTTCTTTCAGCGTTTCATGCGGGAAAAGGGGATTATCGACCGGCTGAAACAGCTCGGCATCCGGGAAGGCGACACGGTGCAAATATACGAATTGGAGTTCGATTATTATGAATAATGAGAAAGCGTTGACCGGCAAGCAGCGGGCGTACCTGCGCGGGCTCGCCAACGGAATCGAGCCGGTGCTGCAAATCGGCAAGCAGGGCGTCACGCCGGAAACGGTGGACAGCCTTAACGAAGTCTTGGAGGCGCGGGAACTGGTGAAAGCGGCGGTGCTTCAAAACTGCGACGAAGAACCGCGTTCCGTCGCAGAAACCCTCGCGGGGCGCGCCCGCGCCGAAATCGTGCAGGTTATCGGAAGAAAGATTGTGCTGTATAGAAGGTCGAAGGAAAAGCAGGGGATAACCCTTCCGAAAAGCAAGTGACAAAAATTTAAACGCAAAAGCCGGTCAGCCACAAGCGACCGGTTTTTTTTGTGTTTTTTTAGTGTTTTTTTATTGGTCCGCAAATAAAAAAACAGCGATTTTGGTAAAGAAGTTGGAGGTGATTATGAAACCGGTACCCGACAGTCAATCAGCGGCTGTTCACACCGTTTTACAACCGTACCGGGAGGAGGTGAGAAGATGAAAAAGAAAATTATGCTTGCCGTTATAGCGCTCGCTTTAATCGCTTTGCCCATCGCCGTTAAAACCGCGGAACAGCCCGCGCAGCAGGGCGTTACCGTGGCTTACGGAATGGATTATATGTATGAATAGGGATTTATGCGCGGTTTTCGCGAAACGAAAATGTAGAAAAATATCGTTACACATAGCGATACAGGTCGGGCTTTATTCCAAAGTCGCTTTCAATAAAATTTTCTAAGGTATTTAGCTCATTGTATCGCTTATAAATGGACAAAAGGGCGTGCGCGTCACGAAGTATTCTCACGCCCTCCTTTTCTTCCCCCAAATGCAGAACGCCGCAAGCCTTGTTTATCAGGAAAAGAGGGTAACACAGCGCTTCCTTTTGGTTCAGGCAACGTTCGATTCCCTCGTCGCAAAGCGTTATGGATTCTTCATACCTTTTCAATAAACCGAGATTTTTGCTTAAATTATATAAAAGGTTAAAATATATGCCGGACATTTCGTCCCCTTCCAAATATCCGTAATCAAGGGTGGTTTTCAGCCTGGCGTATATGTTGGTGGCTGCTTCCAAATCAGGCGACAAAAAATTACGCGCCGTAGCCAATTGGTTAATCAAGTGAATTTCATCAAAAGAGATGACGCTCTGGTCAATTTCATCCTCTTTAAAGTCTTTTATCGTAAGGTTTAGCCCTTCGAAGGCGTAATCGTACATCGCCTGCCATTCTTTTTTGTGTCCCGCGATGGTGGCGCGCGCCCTGTATAAGAATTGCCGGTCTAATATATTTTTGCGGTGCTTTCCCGCCTTTTCAAGCCTTTTAACGATTTTCTCCGCTTTTAGGTCTTCGTCCGGGTCTTTCTTCCGGAGCATTCCGAGAATTTCATCTTTCTGCTCCATGATTTCTTTTCTGTCCGCGGTGACAATATCGGTATAGTATTTGTCCGGGTTTTCCTCAAGCCGTTCCATAAGCATTTTAAAAACAGTGTAACTGGGCCTGTGAAGACCTTTCTCGATTCGGTACATCTGTTCTTTACTGCAGATTGCCTGGCAAAGGGACGCCTGCGTATAGCCCTTTCTTTCACGCAGCAGTTTTATAACCGTATGAATTACAAATTGCGGCATAAACATAAACCTCCGGTTAGCGTACCGTAGTAGGATATTGGTCGGGCGGGGTCATAAAACGCGGCGCAGCTTTCCTGTTGCTTTTTTGCGCCGCGCTTGCACAGGCGGATTCCCTTGTGCTATACTTCGCCGCGAATGAATAATTATAGCCTATAATAATTTAAACTTCAGCAAAATTATGTGAAAAAACAAAAGTACGCGCCCGAGGGTGGTACAGCGAGCCTTCGTCCCAATCAGCGAAGGTTTTTTAATTGGGAGGTTTATACATGGAAATCAATTTCGAAACCCTGCGCGGCGATGTGGAGCGGGCGCTCGCCGAGGCGATGGATATTCCGTCGTTGGAGGCGCTGCGGGTGCGTATGCTCGGGAAAAAAGGCGAAATCACGCAGCTTTTAAAAACGCTCGGCACCTTGGCGCCGGACGAGCGCCGCGTGTTCGGGCAGAAGGTGAACGACTTTCGCCGGGTATTTGAGCAGGGCATTACGGAAGCCCGCGAATTTTTGCAGTTTAAGCAGCAGTCCCAGGCGATTGAAAAAGAAACCATTGACGTTACGCTGCCGGGCCGCCGCCGTGCAATCGGGCGAAGGCACCCCATCGCGTCGGTGCAGGATAAACTGACCGATTTGTTTATCGGGTTGGGCTTTACCGTAGCCGAAGGGCCCCATATAGAATCGGAATATTATAATTTTGAGGCGTTAAACACCCCTGCCGACCACCCGAGCCGGGACGAGCAGGACACGCTCTACATCACCGACCGCATTGTGCTGCGCACGCAGACTTCGCCGGTTCAGGTGCGCACCATGGAAAGCATGAAGCCGCCCATCCGCATCGTCGCGCCGGGGAAAGTTTTCCGCGCGGACGAAATAGACGCCACGCACACCCCGGTGTTTCATCAAATAGAAGGGCTCGTCATAGACAAGGGCATTACGCTTGGGGATTTAAAAGGCATTCAGGAACTGGCGGCGCGGCATCTTTTCGGGGAAAACACCAAAATACGTTTCCGCCCCAGTTATTTCCCGTTTACGGAACCCAGTGCCGAAGTGGACGTGACCTGCCACGCCTGCGGGGGGAACGTCCCGCCGGAGGGCTGCCGCGTGTGCAAAGACAGCGGTTGGGTGGAGTTGTGGGGCTGCGGGATGGTTCACCCCCGCGTACTGGAAATGTCGGGCATCGACCCGAAGGTCTATTCCGGTTACGCCTTTGGAATGGGTATCGACCGCATTACTTCCAGTTTATTCGGGATCACCGACCCGCGGAATTATTTTGAGAACGATATGAACTTTCTGGCGAATTAATGAAGGAGGTATTTTGATGCTCGTTCCAATGTCCTGGCTGCGCGACTGCGTTGACGCCGTTAAATCCGAAAATTTACCCGCGTTCATGGATAGAATCACCCAAACCGGCACCAAGGTGGAGGGGCTGACCCTGCCCGGGGAGGAAATTACCGGCGTGGTAACGGGCCGCGTGCTTTCCGTCGAAAAACACCCCGACGCGGACAAGCTGCTGATTACTAAAATAGATATCGGGGAAAAAACCATACAAATTATCACCGGGGCGACCAACCTGACCGTGGGCGCTTACGTGCCGGTGGCGTTGGACGGCGCGAAGCTGGCGGAGGGCAAGCGCATCAAAAAAGGCAAGCTGCGGGGGTTGGATTCCGAGGGAATGCTCTGCGACATCGGCGAGCTTGGCCGCACCCGCTACGACTACCCCGAAGCCCCCGAGAACGGTATTTACATTTTTCAGGAGCCGCAGCCCCTCGGCGCGGACGTAAGGCCCCTGCTTCAGCTTACCGACGAAGTGATTGATTTTGAAATCATGTCCAACCGGCCCGACTGCAATTCCATTATCGGCGTGGCGCGGGAAGCCGCCGCCGCGTATGGGCAAACATTTACCCCGCCGGAAATTTCCTTAAAAGAAACCGCCGGGGGCGACGCGGCGGAAATGATTTCCGTGGAAATTAAAAACCCCGCCCTTTGCCCGCGCTATATCGCCCGGGTGGTGAAGAACGTAAAAGTCGGGCCGAGCCCGCTGTGGCTCAGGCACCGGCTTACCGCGTGCGGGTTGCGCCCCATCAACAATATCGTGGACATCACCAATTACGTCATGCTCGAGTACGGGCAGCCCATGCACGCCTTCGACATCGACAACATTGCCGAAGGCAGAATCATTGTGCGCAACGCGGCGGCGGGGGAAAAATTCACCACCCTCGACGGGGTGGAGCGCACGCTTGACGAGACGATGCTCGTCATCGCCGACCCGCAAAAGGCGGTGGCGGCGGCGGGGGTCATGGGCGGGGAAAATTCCATGGTCACGGGGAACGCCTCGGCGGTTTTATTTGAATCCGCCACTTTTAACGGGCCCAACATCCGGTTCACCTCCCGCAAGCTCGGCTTGCGCACCGACGCTTCCGCCCGCTACGAAAAAGGGCTTGACCCCAACTTGGCGTTGGACGCGGTCAACCGCGCCATGCAACTGATTGAGGAACTGGAATGCGGCGAGGTGGTGCCGGGTATCGCGGAAGCGTACCCCGAACCCCGGCTGCCCTTTAAGGTGGGCTATAACCCCGCAAGCGTCAGCGCGCTGATTGGCGCGGACATAAGCGCGGGCGAAATGGTCAACATCCTTTCCCGCATAGGGATTGAAACGGAAAACGAAGGCGGGGAAACGCGCGCCGTCGTCCCGACCCGCCGGAGGGATATTTCCCGGGAAGCGGACATCGCGGAAGAAGTCGCGCGTTTCTACGGCTACGGGAATATCCCTTCCCGTGAGACGCAAACCGTGGCGGCCCCCGGCGGGCGTTCGGAAAAACAGCGGTTCGCGGACAAAATCCATTCCGCCATGGTGGCGCTTGGCTACTGCGAGGCGCTGACGTATCCCTTTGAAAGCCCGAAAGTTTTCGACAGGCTTGCCCTCGCCCAGGACGACCCCTTGAGGAACGCCATACGTATTCAAAACCCGTTGGGGGAAGATTTTTCCGTCATGCGCACGGTTACGCTGAACGGGTTACTGGAAAGCCTCGCCCTTAATTTCAACCGCAAGAACGAATACGCGCGGCTCTATGAACTGGCTTACGCGTATATCCCCAAGTCGCTTCCGCTTACGGAACTGCCCGAGGAACGTTTCACGCTGACTTTCGCGGAATATGATAAAAAAGGCACGGACTTTTTCGACATAAAAGGCGGCTTGGAAGAATTATTATGGGCACTGGGATTGGACGGTTCCCGGGTAAAGTTTGAAGCGTCCGCGCGCTATCCGTATATGCACCCGGGCCGCGCGGCGGATATTTTCATTTGCGAAAAAGGCGGGCGGAACCCGAAGCTTGTCGGGTACGCCGGGGAGATTCACCCGGCGGTCTGCCATAATTATCAGCTCGGCGAGCGCGCCTACGCCGGGGTGTTGGATTTGGAATGCTTATTTACGTTTTCCGCCGGGGTTAAGCGCGTGTTCAAGCCCTTGCCCAAGTTCCCGTCCATACAGCGCGACATCGCCCTGCGGGTAAAAACTGAAATTACCGCCGCGCAGGTGGAAGCCGCCATAAAAGAGAAAGGCTCTCAGCTGTTGGCGGGGATAAAGCTGTTCGACGTGTACCAGGGCGTTCAGGTAGAGGAGGGGTATAAGTCTATGGCGTATTCGCTGAGTTTCCGCTCGCCCGACCGCACGCTTACCGAAGCGGATATCGACAAGCCCATGAAAAATATTCTGGAGAATTTGTCCAAGAAGCTCGACGCGGCGCTGAGGGGATTACAATGATTAGTATTTCGCTGACCTATTATTTGTTCATGCTGCCCGCCGCTTTTTTCGCGCCGGTAATACATGAATGCGTAAAAGCCTATTGCAGCGCCCGCTTAGGGGACCCTTCGCCCAAGAATAAAGGCTTCCTTTCCGGTAACCCTTTGCGTTACTTTGAGCCGGTGGGTTTTTTTTGCGTTTTGATTTTCGGCTACGGTTGGGGGCAGCCGGTGCCCACGTCGCCGCTGTATTATAAAGACCGCCGGCGCGGCGTGCTGATTACGCATATCGTCCCATCGGTTATTAATCTGTTGGTCGGGCTGATAACCGCGGCGGCGGTACGTATTATTACCGTCGTATTCCCTTCCGTGTTCGGGGCGCTGCCCCAGGACGGCGGGTTAACGGTTTCTTTTCTCAATAACATTGGCGGGGCGTTTGGTTACTTAGGGCAGTTCGAAGGCGTGACCTTCGGAGCCGCCGCCGCGTTTGCGGGGGTTGCGGTTTTACATACTTTCTCCGCCGTCAACATCGGGTTGGCGCTCTTTAACATCATTCCCGTCTATCCCCTGGACGGCGCGAAAGTGCTGCAGCTTTTCCTCAAGCCGAACCTGTCGGTTCAAATGACCCATTATGAAAAAATCTTTCAAGTCATTCTGCTGCTGCTGTTGGGGATGGGGCTGATAAGAAGCGTGCTTCAGCCGGTTACGGATTTGATTCTGCGGTTGGTTTGGCTGTGATTGAATTCCGGTTGGAAAGCTTCGAAGGGCCGTTGGACTTATTGCTGCGGCTGATAGAAAAAAATAAGATTGATATCTGCGATATCCCCGTTTCCCAACTGACGGAACAGTATATGGAAGTTATCAGAACGTTCGCCGGGGAACCCCACCGCGGCATGGACGCCATGAGCGAATTTTTGGTGATGGCGGCGACCCTGCTCGAAATCAAATCCCGTATGCTGCTGCCCAAGCCGCCCGCCCAAGACGGGGAAGGGGACGAAGACCCCCGCGACGCGTTGGTGCGCAAGCTGTTGGCGTACAAGCAGTGCCAGGCGCTTGCCGAGCAGCTGAAATTTACGGAAGACCAGGGGAAGCGGATTACCCGCGAAGGCGAGCGGGAACTGTTCGCGGAGCTGTCCCGGGTGGAGCCGTTGCGGGCGATGGCGGGCGTCGCGGCGGACGAGCTTTGGCGCGTGTTTACCGAAGTGATGAAACGCCGCGCCCTGCGGACGGACCCTGTACGCGCGGGTTACGGCGACATGCCCCGGGAGCGTTTCACCGTGGAGGAAAAAATTGCGCTTATAGCGGAACAGCTTGTCTCCGGCAACGGGAAACTGCGTCTGCGCGCGCTGTTTGAAGCCTGCGAGACGCGGATAGAGATGGTGATTACCTTCCTCGCGATGCTTGAGCTGATACGGCGCGGGCAGGCGCGGGCGAGCCAGCGGCGGGTGTTCGGGGAGATTTATTTAGCCGTATGAGTATGCGCGTAAGACAGGAAAAAATATTGGAGGCGGTGCTGTTCGCCAGCGGCGAAAGCGTTCCGCTAACGAGGCTCGCGGACGCGGCGGGCTGCGCCGTTCCCGTGACGCGCGGCCTTCTTGCGCATATGGCGGAACTGTACGCCGAGGAACAGGCGGGGATTCAGCTTATAGAACTGGACGACGCGTACCGGCTGTGTACCAACCCGCTGTATTACGACAACGTGAAAAAGCTGCTGCGCAGCGCGCCCCACAAGCCATTGACGCAAACGCTGCTTGAGACGCTTGCGATTATCGCGTACAAGCAGCCGGTGACCAAGGCGGTGATTGAGGAAATACGCGGGGTCAACGCCGACCATTCCGTCAACAAGCTGCTCGAGTACGGGCTTATCGAAGAAAGAGGCAGGCTGGAAGCGCCGGGCAAGCCGATTATGTTCGGAACGACGGAGGATTTTTTGAAGTATTACGGGTATAAGAATTTGGACGGTTTTTTGGCGGCGGCGGGGGAAGCGGACGGGGAGAAGGATTCTTCGCTTCGCTCAGAATGACACGGGCGGTGTGTTCAGAATGACATGGCGGTGTGCTCAGAATGACACGGGCGGTGTGTTCTTAATGAATCCGAAAACGTCACGCCCGTTCACCACAATGCATTGACGCTTCCGATGGTCAAAAATTAAGTTGATTCGCTACATTCCAAAGTTAAGGGGAAATTTTATGCGCAAGGAAGATATTTTACGGCTTGCCAAAGAAAAGGAAATCGACTTTATGCGCCTGCAGTTCGTGGATATTTTCGGCACGATGAAGAACGTCGCCGTCACCGTGGCGGAGCTTGAGCGCGTACTGACCGACGGCGTGATGTTCGACGGCTCGTCCATCGAGGGCTTTGTGCGCATCGAGGAATCCGACATGATACTGCGACCCGACCCGTCCACGTTTACGGTGCTCCCGTGGTTTACGGAGCACAAATTGGCGCGGTTGATCTGCGACGTCTACCGGCCCGACGGCAGCCCCTTCGAGGGCGACCCGCGTTACTGCCTGCGCCGGGCGATTACCCAGGCGTCGGACATGGGCTACGACTTTTTTGTCGGTCCGGAATGCGAGTTCTTTCTGTTCTCCCCCAACGGGGAAGGGAACCCGACGACCGTTACCCACGACCGGGCGGGGTATTTTGACCTGGCGCCCATCGACAACGGCGAGGACGCCCGTATCGGAATGGTCAAGACCCTCATGGAAATGGGGTTTAAAATAGAAGCCGCCCACCACGAAAGTTCCCCCGGGCAGCACGAAATCGATTTTAAATACGACAACGCCCTGTATTCGGCGGACAATATCGCCACCTTCAAGTTGGTGGTGAAGGTGGTGGCTAAAAAGTACGGCCTGCACGCCACGTTTATGCCCAAACCGCTGAGCACCGAGAACGGGAACGGAATGCACTGCAACATGTCGCTGTTTAAGGGCGGCAAAAACGCGTTCTATGACCCGTCAGACAAAAGCGGGCTTTCCCAGGAGGCGTACTGGTTTATGGGCGGGCTGATGAAACACGCCCGGGGCATGGCGGCCGTCACGAACCCGTTGGTCAATTCCTATAAGCGACTGGTCCCCGGCTACGAAGCGCCGGTTTACATCGCGTGGTCCATGGCAAACCGCAGTCCGTTGGTGCGCGTGCCGGTGGCGCGGGGCGTGGGCACCCGGTTGGAGCTTCGCCACCCCGACCCTTCCTGCAACCCGTACCTGGCGTTGGCGGTGATGCTCGTCAGCGGGATGGACGGCATCCGCAACCAAAT
>JAISWA010000131.1 GCA_031271275.1 Clostridiales bacterium
TGGTACCGCAACCGGGGGTATGACTTCACCATCACCAACAGCACGCAGTTTGACCAGGCGTTTACCTACGGCAGGAATATTTTCGCCGACATTTCCCTGGTCGTGGACGAAATTTTCAATACCTACATCACCAAACCCGGCATAAGGCAGCCGCTGTTCACGCAATACTGCGACGGGAAAAAATCCCAGTGCCCGGGCTGGATGACGCAGTGGGGCAGCAAGGCGTTGGGCGACCAGGGGTATACGGCGATGGACATTTTGAAAAATTATTACGGATGGGACATATACCTTACCGAGGCGGAGCAGGTGGAAGGCGTGCCAAGCTCTTTCGGGGGGAAGTCGCTGCAGGTGGGCTCCACGGGCGCGGCGGTGCGAACCATACAGGAACAGTTGAACGCCATTACCAACAATTTCCCCGCGCTTAAAAAAGTGGCGGTTGACGGGGCGTATGGGCAGAGCACACTAAACGCGGTGGAAAAATTCCAGAGCGTGTTCAAGCTGCCCGCCACGGGAATGGTGGATAAGGCGACCTGGTATAAAATCAGCGAAATTTACGTGGCGGTGACGGAACTGGCGGCGGGGACGTGACGCGGCTGCCGTTCGCGAAAATGCTTCGTCGCTGCGCGCCTCTTGACAGCGGCATCCGTCAGGCAAACATTCGTTCCCGGATGCTCAAGACTTTTTCAAGGGGAGTATCCGTTCCCTCTGCGACAAATTCGGCAGTTATGCCTTTGGAGAGCATTTTTTCAATTAATCGCATTTCACCCTGTTCGAAACCTTCCTCCCGACCGTCTTCCCAACCTTCTTCCCGCGCTACTTCCTTTGCGCGGTTTTCGTCGTAAATCAATGTAAACATTCCGTTCACCTCGTCCCGGTATTTGTTCAGAAATTCTGTTAATATGCCTTCGTTTATGCATTGCTCCACCGCGGATTTAACTGCGTCGGCGCGAGTTACGCCTTCCGCTGTTAGACGGCGGACTTTTTCCACGAACGCCGCGTAGCCGTTGAGGTCGGCGTTCTTATGTATTATAGCCGAATTTGCGCCGAAATTGATATTGATTACGTTAACCATTAACTCAAGATTGGGCTTTTCATTTTCAGCCATATCGGCGAACGCGTCGGATAATTTCAAAATTCCGGTTGCGGGATAGGGCTTTGCGCCGTTGTAGAGCATGTAAAATTCCGGTTTTGGCAGCCTTATCATTTTTTCTTTATACAACGCGTCGCCCATTTTAAAATAAATCTCGTAAAACAGTAAGATATACTGCAGCGAGCGCAAGGGCATATTGGGGTTAAGCGTGGACTGATGCTCGATTATCACCACCAACGTATCATTGATGATAAACGCGAGGTCGTTACGCAGCTTTGACAGGAATACGTTTTTAAGGGTCTTCATTTCGATTTTAGTATCGCTGCCGAAAACTTTGCCCGTAATATCGCCGTATAATTGCAGCGCCTTTTCCGGCTGTTTGAACAGCGCCCGGATGAAGCTGTCTTTATATTCCTTATTTGCGTCCAAAACTCACCGCCCGCGAAATGTTTTTTCGATTATAGCAAAGTTAAATTGGAAATAAAACGGACTGCGCATTCCGTTGCTTTGGAATACACCGCCCGTATGGTTTCCTCAGACACTCGGAAAGTTATCCGTGTGAGCGGTAATACCCTCCCCATACCACGCAGCTTTTTAAGCGGCGCGTATCGCAAAAATACGAATTTTCCTTCCTTTTAAAAAATAGCGGTTGCTATGCAATGAGTTTTCAATTTCTTCGCGTCAATTGTGTTAGGTTATTCATAATCGCCTTATTCATTGCTGTATTTTACATATACAATTTCAAATTCCAATAATTAGATGCCGTATCAATTTTATTTTAATATTTTTTTTGAACATTTTTCCGCGACAACTGTTTCCAAACCGTCGCCGGTCAGCGCAAGGGATGATTCCAAACTTGAAGCCCTCCCCTTCCTTTGCTCGCACCCCAAGCGAAGGAACAATTCTGTGAACGATTTACGCAGGAGGCTCGCGGTCTTCGAGCCGACGGAGTTTAGTGAACAGAATTAGTTCCTTTGCGATGAGAGACGCAAAAAAAAGACGCGCGGTCGGGGGTTTTCACGCGTTTGGCGCGGGCACGGTCCCCAAAAAGCTTGACACAAAAAAATGTGTTAGCTACTATACTGCGAGCGCAAAAGGCGTTCGCTTTTTCTTTTCCTTACATTAAACGACTGAAGGACTTCTCATGAGCCTGAAAATTATCGGAACCGGGAAGGCATTGCCGGAAAGAACCGTCACCAACGACGAGTTGGCGGGCATGGTGGATACCAACGACGAGTGGATTATTTCCAAGACGGGCATTAAAGAGCGCAGGGTCTGCACATGGGAAACCGCCGCGAGCCTTGCGGAACAGGCGGGGCGGCGCGCCGTGGAACGGGCCGGGCTTGCGCTAAGCGAAATCGACATGCTTATCTGCGCCACCGTCAGCGGCGACTATGTCACCCCCTCGCTAGCGTGCTGCGTGTTGGAGCGGTTGGGCGTTTCCTGCCCGGCTTTTGACATAAGCGCGGCGTGCCCGGGGTTTGTGTACGCGTTGGACGCGGCGGACGCGTATATCACCTCCGGCAAGGCGAAAAATATTCTGATTGTGGCGGCGGAACGGATGAGCCGCAACTTAGACTGGAACGACCGCGCCACCTGCATTTTAATGGGCGACGGCGCGGGCGCCTGCGTGGTGACGGCGGGGAACGCCCTAAAATATTCCCGGCTGTGGGCGGCGGGCGAAGCGGGAATGCTTTACGTGGATTCCGGCACGGGCAACAGCCCCTTCGCGGACGCGCCTTCCCCCCGGGGCTATATACACATGCAGGGGCAGCAGGTTTTCAAATTCGCGGTGCGCGCCGTGGAGTCCGAAATACGCCTCGCGTTGGAAAAGCTGAACATGAACGCGGAAGCCGTGGATTATTTCGTCCTTCATCAGGCAAACAAGCGCATTATAGACAGCGCCCGCTTGAAGCTGAAACAACCCGAGGCAAAATTCCCGGTCAATATCGACCGGTACGGGAACCTTTCCGCCGCGTCCATCCCGGTGCTGTTGGATGAAATGTTGGCGGAGGGGAAAATCGCCCCGGGAACGGCGCTCGTACTGATGGCCTTCGGCGGCGGGCCCACCGCAGGCATATCCGTGCTCGTCTGGGAATAAGGAATAAAAAATAAAAACGGGAGGTATTACGATGCTTGAAAAAATTGCGCAAATCCTGCGGGATTATAAGTCGGACGACAGCTTGGAAGTGACGGAGAGCACCACCTTTGAGGCAATCGGGTTGGATTCCCTCGACATGGTGGAACTGGTAATGGAACTGGAAGACCAACTGGAAGTCAAAATCGAAATGGACAATTCCGTCAAAGACATTGCCGGGCTGATTAAGTTGGTGGAAAATTCCCCCAAAAGCTAAGGGGTTGAGGTAACTATGATCAAAACGAAACTGTGCGAACTGCTTAACATCGAATACCCCGTTTTTCAGGGCGGCATGGCGTGGGTTTCCGACGCGTATCTGGCGGCGGCGGTTTCCGAAGCCGGGGGGCTTGGCATCATCGCGGCGGGCAACGCCCCGGCGGATTATGTGCGCGGGCAAATCCAAAAGGCGCGGGAATTAACGGACAGGCAAATCGGCGTCAACATTATGCTCATGAGCCCCTACGCGGACGAAGTGGCGGAAGCCCTCGCCGACGAAAAGGTAAGCCTTGTGGTGACCGGGGCGGGCAACCCTTCCCGGTACATGGCGCGTTGGCTGTCCGCCGGCGCGAAGGTGATACCCGTGGTGGCTTCCTCCGCGCTTGCGAGGATGATGGAACGTTCCGGCGCGTCGGCGGTAATCGCCGAGGGCGGGGAAAGCGGCGGGCATATTGGCGAGCTGACCACCATGGCGTTGGTTCCGCAGGTGTGCGACGCGGTTACCCTCCCCGTGATTGCCGCGGGGGGCATCGCGGACGGCAGGGGCGTCGCGGCGGCGCTTATGTTGGGGGCCTGCGGCGTTCAGGCGGGTACGCGCTTTTTGGTGGCGAAAGAATGTACGGTGCATCAGAATTATAAAGATATGGTCTTAAAGGCGAAAGACATCGACACCATCGCCACCGGCAAACGGTTGGGGCATCCGGTGCGCGCCCTTAAAAACCCCTTCTCGCGGGAATTTTTCGCCAAGGAATACGACAGTTCCGTCAGCAATGAGGAACTGGAGCGCTTCGGCGTGGGGGCGCTGCGGCTCGCGGCGGTGGAAGGGGACATACGCAACGGCTCCTTCCTCGCGGGGCAGGTCTCCGGCATGGTGAAGCGGGAGCAAACCGCGAAGGAAATTATTGAGGAAATGTTCGCCCAGGCGGAAAATATACTGAACGGAGCGGCGCAATGGGTAAGATAGCCTTTGTTTTCCCCGGTCAGGGCGCGCAGGCCGTGGGCATGGGCTTGGCGCTGTATGAAAAATACCCGTCGGCGCGGGCGGTCTTTGACAGGGCGGGCGAAGCCGTAAAAAAGCTGTGCTTCGAAGGGTCGCAGGCGGATTTGGATATTACCGTCAACGCGCAGCCCTGTTTGTTCACCGTGGACTTGGCGTGCGCCGCCGCGCTTAACGAGCGCGGGGTTTACGCGGCGGGCGCGGCGGGTTTTTCCCTGGGGGAAATCCCGGCGCTTGCCCATTGCGGGCTGCTGAACGCGGAACAGGCGTTTGACCTGGTCGCTTTCCGGGGGGAAATTATGCAGGACTGCGCCGCGCGAAACCCCGGCGGCATGTTGGCGGTCATGGGGCTTGACGCGGCGGCGGTTATGGAAATCTGCGGCGAAACGCGCGGCGCTTACCCCGCCAATTTTAACAGCGAAAAGCAAACGGTGGTCGCCTTCGGGGAGCAAAGTTTTGACGCATTAAAGGAAGCGGTAAGCGCCCGGGGCGGCAAGGCCATACGGCTCGCCACCAGCGGCGCGTTCCACTGCCCGTTTATGGACGGCGCGGCGGCGGGCATGGCGGATTACGCCGCAAACCTGCCTTTCGGCGCAATGAAAACCCCGCTTTACGCCAACGCCACGGCGCGGGTGTACGAAAACCCGGCGGCGCTTGTGGCGCGTCAAATCAACAGCCCGGTGCTTTGGCGGGAGACTATTGAAAACATGGTCG
>JAISWA010000146.1 GCA_031271275.1 Clostridiales bacterium
TAGGTACCGGCGTGGTCGATCCCGTGTTCGTCGAGAATTTCCAATGTGCGAATCAGCCCTTTTTCGCGTTTGTCGAAGCAGTGGTTGTTCGCGGTGGTGACGAAGTCGAACCCGGCTTCCGCTATGGCGTCGGCAAAGGCGTCCGGCGTGTTGAACAGCGGATAGGTGCCGTAGCCTGCGTCTTTGTCCGCGAAAGTGGTTTCAAGGTTGCCGACGGTGTAGTCCGCGTTTTGCAAATAATCCGCGATTTCCACAAAGTCTGAAAAAGTATACGTATCTGTCTCCCGATGGTATGCGTTTTCCAACTGGCGGTCGTGTACCATCAAATCGCCGGTGAAGGCAAGCCGGACGCGGCTTGGGGCGGGGGAAGGCGTGGGGGAAGGTATCGGGGAAGGGGTGGGATTTCGCGAAGGCGTGGGGGAAGGTATCGGGGAAAGGGTGGGGTTTCGCGAAGGCGTGAGGGTAGGGGTAACGGCCGGAGCAGCCGAAGGGGTCGGCGGGGGGGAATGCCCGGAAGAAACTTCCCCGTCCGCTTCAAAAGTGGCTTGTCCATTGCCAAGCCCGGATAAAAATACGGGCTGCGCTTCCGGCGGAATCAGGAAAACCGTAATCAAACCCGGCGGCAGGAAAAACAGCGTTATGTAAAATAAAACAAAGGCAATGCGTTTTTTCCACATCTGCAAGTCCCCTTTATCGTTCCCGGTCCGGTCGGGCATGGCGGATAAAATATACGGTAACCAGAATACCTGCCTCCTCCGTCGAATAATAATACATTTAAACAATTATCTTCAAGCATGAGCCAAAAAACTGTCCAGAAAGCACAACCGCGGAAATATCGGTTGTCATATTGTTGTCATATCTTTATAATACATTGAAAAGTAAATATATCGGGAGGTTTTTTATGAAAGTTTATTCGGCGAATGAAATCCGGAACATTGCCGTGCTCGGGCACAGCGGGTGCGGCAAGACGACGTTGATGGAAGCTGCGCTGCACCTGACGCAGGTAACAAGCCGTATGGGGCGTATTGAGGACGGGAATACCGTTTCGGACTACGATTCGGAGGAAATCAAGCGCAAGGTGTCCGTAAGCATGTCGATGGTGCCGGTGGAATGGCTTAATAATAAAATTAATTTTATGGACACGCCAGGTTATTTCGATTTCGCGGGGGAAGTGTGCGAAGCGCTTGCCGCCGCCGACGCCGCGCTCATTCTGGTTTCGGGTAAATCCGGCGCCGAAGTGGGTACGGAAATCGCGTGGGAGAATACGCAGGCGTCGAACCTGCCCCGTATATTCTTTGTAAACGGTATCGATGACGAGCACTTTGATTTCGCGAAAATCGCCGCCGATTTAAAGTCCCGTTTCGGGACAAGCGTTGTTCCGTTTCAGTATCCCTTCGCCGAGAACGGGAAGCCCGCCGGGTTTGTGGATATCCTTTCCGGTAAAGCCTATAAATACGCGGGCGGCAGGGCGACGGCGTGCGACATGCCGGGCGCCCTCGCGGACACCATAGAAGAAGCCCGCGCCGCGATTATCGAAGCCGTTGCGGAAACGGACGAAGCGCTGATGGAAAAATTCTTTAACGACGAGCCGCTTTCAGAGGAAGAAATCACCTCCGGCGTAGCGGCGGGTATACGCGACGGCGTCATCACCCCGGTGCTGTGCGGTTCCGCCGTCAACGAAACCGGCGTAGGCGCGCTTCTCGACATGCTCGTCAATCAACTTCCGCCCGCTTCCGAACTCCGCGCCGAGTTGGAAGTGACCGACACCCGTAACAATGAAATGATAAAAATAAAATGTACGGAAAACGAAACTTTGGCGGCGTTTGTTTTTAAAACCATTGCCGACCCCTATGTGGGCAGGCTGAGTATATTCCGCGTGTTTTCCGGCACGGTAAAACGCGACACCCCCCTTTACAACGTGAAACAGGAAATTCCGGAAAAAGCCGGACACCTATGCATCATCCGGGGGAAGGAACAAATCGAGGTGGACGAGATAAAGGCGGGCGACATCGGCGCGATCGCCAAGCTCGCCGGAACCTCCACCCAGGACACGCTGTGCCTTAAAGCTATGCCCGTGCGGGTGAAAGACATCGCGTTCCCGGAATCGCTGCTTTCTATGGCGGTGATGCCCAAGGGCAAGGGCGACGAGGACAAAATGTCCAACGCGTTCTCCAAACTGTTGGAGGAGGACAAGACCTTAAAGTTTGTCATTAACAAAGAGACGAAACAGACGGTGGTTTCCGGCATAGGCGACAACCAACTCGACGCGTTGGTGGGCAAACTGAGCGTCCGTTATAAAATCGCAGTGGATTTGGTTACACCCATTATTCCCTACCGGGAAACGATTAAAGACAAAGTGCGCGTGCAGGGCAAGCACAAGAAACAGTCCGGCGGGCACGGGCAGTTCGGCGACGTGCATATGGAGTTTGAGCCTTCCGGCGACCGCGGCAAGGACTATGTCTTTGAGGAAAAAGTCGTGGGTGGCGCAGTGCCGAGGCAGTATTTCCCCGCGGTGGAAAAAGGCATTCAGGAAAGCGTAAAGGCGGGTCCGTTGGCGGCGTACCCGGTGGTGGGGCTGAAGGCGACGTTGGTGTTCGGTTCCTACCACGCGGTGGACTCTTCGGAAATGGCGTTTAAAATCGCCACAAGTATCGCGTTTAAGGACGGTTTTATGAAAGCGAAGCCCACGCTGTTGGAACCCATCGCCCGGGTCAGCGTAACCGTGCCCGACGAATACACCGGCGACGTAATGGGCGACATGAACAAGCGCCGGGGCCGCATTCTCGGCATGGACAAAACCGGGAACAAGCAGACCATCGCCGCGGAAGCCCCCATCGCGGAACTGCAAAAATACCCCACCGATTTGCGTTCCATGACGCAGGGGCGGGGTGCGTTCACCATGGAATTTGACCGTTACGAGGAAGCGCCCTCCGAAGTGCAGGTTAAAGTGATTGAGGCAAGGAAGAAGGAGCTTGAGGCGCTGAAAGAGAAGGAATAAGGCAATCTCCTATAAAGGGCTGTCCCACCGCACGGCTGTCTGTCATTATACAAAGGGCTGTCCCGCTGCATGGCTTGTCATTCTGAGCCGCCAGGCGAAGAATCTATAAAGTCATCCAGATACCCTCCGCCATATCCACGCCGTTGTCATTCTGAGCCGCAGGCGAAGAATCTATACTATGGATGTTTTCGGTTGCGGGTATATCGTGATGAAAAGATTCTTCGCTTCGCTCAGAATGACGGGCGGGTGCTGTGAGACGGTCTTTCTTTATGACGGCGGGGTGCCGTGGGGCGGTCTTTCTTTATGACGGCGGGATGCTGTGAGGCGGTCTTTCTTTATGACAGCACAGCGGGTGCTGTGAGGCGGTCTCTCTTTATGACGGCGATGCCTGAGGGGCAGCCTTTTCTTTATAAAAAAATAACGCCGCTTAAAAGCGGCGCCGTTTCACGCATTTATCTTCTGCAATTTTAGTCCTGAACCAAAAACCTTTCCAAATCAAGCAGCAGTTTTATAGAATCCCCCACCGTACCTATCGCGCGGATGAAATGGTTGACCGCGCTCAGCTTCGCGCTTGGCGGCGGGGTAATATTGGTTTCCGGTATAGTGGCGGTTTCCTTGACCGAGTCCACGATAAGCCCGAGCAGATAATCCATGTACATAATTACGATAATACAGGTAGCCTCGTCGTATTCCTTCGGGGGCTTGCCGAAACGCTTGCGCACATCAAGCACGCCGATCAAATCCCCACGCAGATTGGTTACGCCTTCGATAAAATAAGGCATGTCGGGAACACGGGTAATCGCCTGCATTTTAATAATTTCCTTGACGCTTGAAATTTCGATCCCGTAATCCTCACCGTCTATTTCAAAGGTAAGGTACTGATCCTTGATGGTATCCTCGACGATAATGTCTGTGTTTAACAGCGGATCATGCTCAATGGCCATGCGAACACCCCTAACGTTTTATTTATCAAAGAAACCCGCGACATCCACAATCAAACTGATATCGCCGTTGCCAAGCAGCGTGCAGCCGCTTAATCCCCTTACCTTTTTAAAATATTTAGGCATTGCCTTCACCACCACTTGCTGTTGACCGATCAAATCGTCCACCAACAGGCAGATGGTTTGATCGTCGCTTTCAAGCATTATCAGAATACCGTCTTCAATATTGGTAATAGCGCCTTCCACATTGAAGAAATCATGCAGCCGCACAATATTGAAAATTTCGCCGCGGTTGGTAATCATTTCGTTTCCGTTGGGGTCGGTAAAAAGATCCGCCTTCTGCGCTTTAAAGGACTTAATAATGGAAACGATGGGCAGCGTATATTTCGCCCCGGCGAGCAGCACCGACATGCCTTCGATGATGGCGAGCGTCAGCGGAATTTTTAACGTAAAGGTACTGCCTTCCCCCGGTGTGGATTCCACCAGTACGGTACCGCCTACCACTTCCAGGTTGGCGATGACCACATCCATGCCTACGCCGCGCCCGGAAAAGGACGTGACCTGATCGTTGGTAGAGAAGCCGGGCAGGAATATAAACTGATGTATTTCTTTGTCGCTGTATTCGGATTCGGGTTTGCGGAGCAGGC
>JAISWA010000008.1 GCA_031271275.1 Clostridiales bacterium
ATGCCGCCGCTGCCCATAAGCACTTTTTCCGCCTGGGCGCAAAGGTCGGCGCGCTCTTGCGGGTCGGTGGTGGCTTTAATCTGCGCCACAAGCGCGTCGTAACCGTCCGCCCATGTCTGGTCGCCGTCAAGGCCCCAGTAAGCGCCGAGACCGGCGTCAGCTGTGACGTCGGAATTCCTTGTATATTCGCCGATATCCTGCCCGAGGCGCGGATAGTTGTTGCCGGAGGCGGAAATAAAGATTTCAAGGAAGTTGACACAGTCGTTAAAGTCCGCGATCCAACCCATACGGGCGGCTTCCGCGTCGCCGTTGCCCAGTTTATCCTGCAGGGTCGCCCACGCTTCGGTGTTGATGGTGGAGGGGATGCCGAACCGGTTCCAGGTTTCCTGCACGTACTGGATAATCAGCGCGTTGGCGCCGGAGTTGTTAAACGCGAAGTCGATGGTGGGGAAGCCTTCAAATTTAAGGTCGCCGCTTTCCAGACTTCCGGTGTAGGTGTAACCCAAATCGATAAGGGTTTGTGCTGCGGTCACCTGGTCTTCGGTATACGCGGCGTTTACGGAAGAAGTCGTGTTGGTGGCGGTGTACCATGAACCGTAGGACGGCGTTTCGCGCACGTCGCTGTTAAGCCCGTCCATCAAGCCCTTGGGGTAGAAACCGGTGGCGGCTACCTGCCCGGCTTTGGTTACGCCGGTGACCAGTTCCTCGCGGTTGACCATCTGACCGAGGGCGAACCGCGCCTGCGACTGCTCCTGCACGCTCAGCTGCTTGTACGAGGGGGATAAATCTTTATGCACGTTAAACAGCACATAGTAAGTGCCGATGTAGTCCCCGAAAACCAACTGACCGGGGTATTGTTGGTTGATGCGGTCGAACTCGGTGGGGTCGATGGCGTTGATGAAGGAAACGTCGCCGGTTTCATAGGAGCTCAGGATGGCTACGTTGTCTTCGGACAGCCGGAAATTGAGGGTTTCCAACTTGACCTCGTCCGCGTTCCAGAAGTTGGGGTTCTTTTCAAACCGGATAATTTCATCCACGGAATACTGGGTCATGCGGAAAGCGCCGGTGCCGATGTAGGTCTCGGGTTTTGTCGCCCAAATGCCTTCGTTGTCCACTACGGCTTCCTTCACGGGGTAGAACGTGGGGAACGCGCACAAGGAAAGGAAGTACGGCGTGGGGGCGTTAAGCGTAACCGTAATGGTACGCGCGGCGTCGTCCGTCACCACGTTGAGCTCGCCGTCGGCGTAGCCTTCAATCACGTCGAACATAAAGCCGTAGTCCGCGCCAAGTTCGGCGGAGGCGGCCCGGTTCCACGAGAACGCCACTTCACTGGCGAGGAAGTCGGAGCCGTCGGACCATTTCAGCCCTTCGCGCAGGGTAAAGGTGTACACCAACCCGTCGTCGGACATGGTGTAAGACTCCGCCAACTCCGGTTTGATAACGGCGGTGTCGCCTTCCGGCTGATAGCCCATCAGGCCCACGTGCGCGGCTTGGATGACTCTGCTGCCGTTGGTGGCGCTGTTGAGGGCGGGGTCAATGGACAGGGGGGTGCCGCCGCCGTAACTTACGTACAGGTTCTGGTCGGCGGGCGCCGCCGTGGCAGCTTCGGTGACGGCTTCGGTCGCGGCCGCCGTGGTGGCGGCGGTGGTAGCCTCGGTGGGCGCGGTGCCGCCGCTACATCCGGCAAATAAACCGACAGCGAGAACAGCGGCTAATAAAACACGTAAAACTTTCATGGTTTCCTCCTTGGGGAAAGATTTATCTATACCTATATACAGGCGGTGTGAATGTCTAAACGGCATTTTCACCGCCTATACAGGTAGGCAAGCAATGGAATAAAGAATACCAATAATTATATTTTAACGCAGGCGGCGAAATGCCCGGGGGCGATTTCCCGCAGCGGGGGAACGGCTTCGGCGCAGGACGCGCCTGCCATAGCGCAGCGCGTGCGGAAAGCGCAGCCCGACGGGGCGTTAAGGGGGCTCGGTACGTCGCCGGAAAGCATGATACGTTTCGATTCCCGGGATTTCTGCGGGTCGGGGATGGGTACGGCGGAAAGCAGCGCCTGGGTATACGGGTGCGCCGGGTGGCGGTGCAGCTCGTTGGCGGGGGCCAATTCCACCAATTTCCCTAAGTACATGACCGCAATCCGGTTGGAGATATGCTTCACCACCGACAAATCGTGGGCTATGAGTAGATAGGCAAGCTTCAGCTTATCCTGTAAATCCTCCAACATGTTGATGACCTGCGCCTGAATGGAAACGTCCAAGGCGGAAACCGGCTCGTCCGCCACGATAAAATCCGGGTTGGAAGCCAACGCCCGGGCGATGCCTATGCGCTGCCGCTGCCCGCCGGAAAATTCATGGGCGTAACGGGTGGCCTGCTCGCTGGACAGCCCCACCATTTGAATCAGTTCCCCGATTCGCGCGTCGCGGTCCTTTTTGCTTGCCGCCAACCGGTGAACGTCGATGGGTTCCGCGATAATATCCCCTACGGTCATGCGGGGGTTGAGGGAGGAATACGGGTCTTGGAAAACGATTTGCGCCCGCTTGCGGAACGCCGCGAGGGTCGCGCCTTTCTCGATTTTGATTCCGTCAAAGAAAACGTCCCCGCCCGTTTTGTGATACAAATGCATAAGCGACCTGCCCACGGTGGTTTTGCCGCAGCCGGATTCGCCCACCATGCCGAGGGTCTCCCCCGGTTTGATGGAAAAGGAAACGTCGTCCACGGCTTTAAGCAGGGTGGTTTTCATAAAACCGGTGGTGACGGGGAAGTATTGCTTTAAGTTTTTGACTTCCAAAATATATTCCGCGCTCATACCTTTACCCCGCCATTTTCATCCAACTTAATCAGCCCGCTTTGAATACCTTCCTGAATGTTCACCCAACAGGCGGATATATGGTCCTGCGCCACGAAATATTCCTGCGGCTGGCTTGTGAGGCAGATTTTCATCGCCCGGTCGCAGCGGGGCGCGAAGGCGCAGCCCGCCGGCATGTGCAGCATATCCAACGGCATTCCCGAAATGGGAATCAGCCGTTCCTTGTCGTCGCTTTCTATATTGGGAATGGAACGAAGCAGGCCCTTGGTGTATTCGTGCTTGGGGTTGTAAAAAATCTGGTCGGCGGTGCCGCGTTCGCAAACCTTTCCGGCGTACATGACGATTACTTCGTCGCAAATACTGGCGATAACGCCCAAGTCGTGGGTAATCATGATAATCGCCATGCCGAGCTTGTGCTGCAGTTCCGTCATCAGCTCGATAATCTGCGCCTGTATGGTAACGTCCAAGGCGGTGGTGGGTTCGTCGGCAATCAAAATGTCCGGTTCGCAGGCAAGCGCCATCGCAATCATGACGCGTTGGCGCATACCGCCGCTCAGCTCAAAGGAATACTGCCCCATGCGGCGCTCCGGGTCGTTAATGCCCACCAGACCGAGCATTTCCACCGCCCGGGCGCGGGCTTCCTTTTTATTGCGGTCGGTGTGCAGCAGAATGGCCTCCATGAGTTGGTTGCCTATGGTGAACACGGGCGTAAGGCTCGTCATGGGGTCTTGGAAAATGATGCTTATGCGGTTCCCCCGGATATCGCGGATTTTCTTTTCGGAAGCGCCGACTAACTCGTCCCCGTTAAACTTGACGCTTCCGCCCACGACTTTGCCGGGGGGCGTGAGTATTTGCAGGATGGAATAAGCGGAAACGCTTTTGCCGCTGCCGGATTCCCCCACGATGCCGAGCACCCTGCCCTTGTCCAAGTCAAAGGAAACGCCGTCCACGGCTTTGATCTCGCCCATAGGCGTAAAGAACGATGTTTTGAGGTCTCTCACTTCCAACAAAGCCATAGGAATACTCCTTTAAATGAACTATGAGCGGAGTTTCGGGTCGAAGGCGTCGCGCAGCCCGTTCCCGAGCAGGTTAAAGGACAGCACGATGGAAAAAATGGATATGGCGGGGAACAGCAGCAGATACGGGTAGGACTGCAGCCCCGTGCGGGCTTCGGACGCTAGCGAACCCAACGATGGCATGGGGATGGACACCCCAAGCCCTAAGAAGGACAGGAAGCTCTCCGTAAAGATGGCGCTCGGGATTTGAAGCGCGGCGATGATAATGATGATGGATACGCAGTTGGGAATCATATGGGTGCGGATGATACGCGCGGCGGAGGTGCCGATAGCCCGGGAAGCGAGGGCGTACTCCTGCTCTTTAAGGGACAGTATCTGCCCGCGCACCTGACGCGCCATGCTGACCCAGTAAAGCAGGCCGAACACGATGAAGATGCTCACCATGCCCGCGCCGAGCCGCTGTATCAGCTCGTTGGTAGAGGAACGTATCATGTCCTGAATGGCTACGGACAGCAGAATAACAATCAGCACGTCGGGCAGGGAATAGATGATATCCACGACGCGCATCATAATCAAATCCACCTTGCCGCCCAAATAGCCGGAAACGGAGCCGTAAATAATACCGATGATGATGACGATTACCGCGGAAACAATCCCCGCGAGCAGGGAAATACGCGTGCCGTAAATAACGCGTATGGCGTAGTCCCGCCCCAACGCGTCGGTGCCCATGATATGGGGGAAGACTTTCTCGCCGTTGGCGATACGGGTTTGCTCTTTCGCGGAGTATTGGAACGGGCGGGTGTACGCGCTTACCACGTCCTGCTGCTGATAGGTATAGGGGTAAAAATACGGGACGACGAACGCGATCAGCATGATCACCAAAATAACGCACAGGCAGACCATGGCGAGTTTGTTCCGCGAAAGCCGCTTCAGCGCGTCCCGCATGAAGGAAATCGAATCCCGCATGACGACCTGCTGCTTCTTCTCCGCCTCGGTGGCGGGAAGGAAGTCGCCGGGTTTAATCTGTAAGCTTATCAGGCTGTTTAAAGCGCTTACCTTGTCACTCATACCACTCACTCCAAGTCGATACGGGGGTCCATAATTTTATACAGCACGTCGCTTAAAAAATTCATCACCACAATCATCAGCGTCAGGAAAATCGTCACGCCCATAATCATCATGTAATCGGTGCGCAGCATACTGTTGACGAACAGCCTGCCCAACCCGGGGACGGAGAAAATATTTTCCACCACCATGGAGCCGGTAAGAATATAAGCCATCATAGGCCCGGCGTAGGTGATGACCGGGCTGACGGCGCATTTAAGCGCGTGCTTGAACAGGACTTTGAATTTAGACAGCCCCTTGGCGTGGGCGGTGCGGATAAAATCCTGCCCCAACACGTCGAGCATACTGGAACGTTCCAATCTTGTTATGTACGCCATCGGGTACAGCGCCAACGCGGCAACCGGCATAACAAGCCCGCCCGGGTTGGTGCTGATGGTGGGCAGCCAACGGAGCCACAGGCCGAAAATTAACAGGAAAAGCGTGGCGACCACAAAGGACGGCAGGGAAACCAACGCCGTGGTGATGAGCTGAATGATTTTATCGACCCACCTGTCCCGGTTGATGGCTGCCAAAGCGCCAAGCAGCACCCCGAATACAATCGCGATGAACGCGGCGCTGAACCCAATGCGCATGGAATAAGAGAGCCCGCCTTTAATCAAATCAAAGACCGTATAACCCACCCAAGCCGTTGACAGGCCGAAGTCGAACACAAAAACGCCCCGCAGGTAATTGACGAACTGCACCGGCAAAGGCTTATCGAAGCCGTACTTCGCCTCAAGCGCGGCGATGGTGGCGTCGGTTCTCGCCTTCTCGGAACTGAACGGGCTCGCGGGTATGGCGTGCATGATAAAGAAGGTCATGAAGATGACAATAAAAATAGTCAGGAAAGCCATCCCAAACCTTTTGAGTATATACAGCCCGAATTTATAGCTCATAACCGACCTCCTTGACGCGGAAGGGAATGAATAATATTGCAAAAAGGTGCGTAAATTTATTTATATTACTCATCCGTACCGTATATTGTCAAGGTTTTGCCATAATTATCGCGGCATCCCCATTACCGCGTCCGCCGCGAAAGCCACGCCCGCCCGCGCGTGCGCCCATGTAAGCCCGCCTTGCATATACACGATGTAGGGCGGTTTCATAGGCGCGTCGGCGCTTAGTTCTATGGACGACCCCTGCACGAACGCCCCGGCTGCCATCACCACGTTGGCGTCGTAACCGGGCATGGGCGCCGCCTCCGGCGTAACGAAGGAATCCACCGGCGCGGCGCGCTGTATGCCCTTGCAAAAGGCGAGCACCCGTTCGGGCGCGTTCAATTTGATGGCCTGCACGATATCGGCGCGTTCCGCGTCCATGGAATTCGGCAGCGTTTCATAGCCGAGCCGCTCGAAAACGCGCGCCGCCAACGCCGCGCCCTTTACGCAGCCGCTCACGGTCTGCGGCGCGAGAAACAAGCCCTGCAGCAGCGTCCGCGTAAGCCCAAGGGTCGGACCCACTTCGCTGCCGAGGCCGGGGGACGTGAGGCGTTCCGCCGCCGCTTCCACCAATTCCCTTTTGCCCGCCACATACCCCCCGGCGGGCGCAAGCCCCCCGCCCGGGTTTTTTATCAGCGACCCGGCGACCAGGTCCGCCCCCGCCTCTATGGGTTCGGCGGTGTCCACAAATTCCCCGTAGCAGTTGTCCACCAGACAGATAATTTCCGGGCTGATATTTTTGATAAACGCGATTAAGCCGCGTATGTCGTTCACCGTCAGCGAGCGCCGGAACGCGTAGCCCTTCGAGCGCTGGATGGTCACCATTTTCGTTTTGGGGGAAACCGCCCGCGCCACGTTTTCATAATCGATCCCGCCGTCCGTTGCCGAAAGCTCGGCCTGCTTGTATTGGATGCCGTATTCCGACAGCGAGCCCCGCGCGGGGCGTATGCCGATCACCGCCTCCAACGTGTCGTAGGGCTTGCCCGCCGGGGAAACCAGTTCGTCCCCCGGGCGCAGGTTCCCGAAAAGCGCGGCGGTAAGCGCGTGGGTGCCGGAAATAAGCTGCGGCCTTACCAACGCCGCCTCCGCCTTAAAGATTCGCGCGAAGGTTTCCTCCAACGCGTCGCGGCCCGCGTCGTTGTAACCGTAACCCGAGCCGAACCCGAAATGCGCGTCGCTTAACCGGCTTTGGCGCATGGCGTCCAACACTTTTAACTGGTTGTACGCCGCCGTTTCGTCGGCTGCCGCGAAAATACGCGCAAGCTCTTTTTCCGATTCCGAAACCCACGTTGCCGCAGCTTCCGAAACGCCCATCCGCTCCGTAAGGTAACGAAAGAACATTACGCCTCCCCTGCCGGGGCGCTCTGGATGGAAACGGCTTTAAACGGCACCACCGTGGAGATGGCGTGCTTGTAGACCATCTGCTGCTTGCCGTCGGATTCCAGAATAATCACATAGTTGTCGAAAGCGCGTATGTTCCCCCGCAACTGGAACCCGCTAGTCAGAAAAATCGTGACCGGAATGTTCTCGCGCCGGACCGCGCTTAAAATAGTGTCCTGATAATGCTGCGCCATGTTATCCCTCCTGATGGTGTTGTATTTTTCGCTATATAGCGAATCAACTTTGGATGTAACCATCGTCAGCTATGCATTGTAAACGGTTCACTCCCTGCGTTTTCTGCGAAAACGCTACGTCCGTTCACCACAATGCATTGACGCTTCTGATGGTCAAAAATTAAGTTGATTCGCTATATCCACCCAAGCCGCGTCCCCAGGCAGGCGGTGCCGGAACCAGGTGAGCTGCCGCTTGGCGTAATGGCGCGTGTTGAGCCGTATGGTTTCCGCCGCCTGTTCCAACGTACAGCCGCCGCGTAAATACAGCGCGGTTTCCTTATAGCCGATGCCCTGCATCGAGGGGAGCCGTTCATGGTACCCCGCGTCAAGCAGCCCGCGCACTTCCTCCGCGAGCCCCGCCTCAAACATGCCCGTGACCCGCTCGTTTATACGATTGTACATTATTTTTCGCTCGGCGGCATATAAAACGATAAACCGCGCGTCATAAACCGGAGTATTTTTCCGTTGGCGTTCGTTGTGCCCGGAAATACGCTTCCCCGTGGAACGGAAAAAACTCAGCGCCCGCGCTACCCGCTTGATATTGTGGGGGTGGATGGACGCGGCGGCGTCCGGGTCCGCGTCGCGCAGCAGACCGTGAAGGTAGACCGCGCCCCTGTCCCTCGCCAACTGCGTTAAATATTCGCGGTATTCGGATTCTTCGGCGGACGCGGAAACCTTCGCGCCGTCAGCGGCGTTAAAATCGTTCCCGTATACCACCGCGTTAATATAAAAGCCCGTTCCCCCCGTCAGGATGGGAACCTTGCCTCTTTCGTGTATTTTGGAAATCTCCGCCGCCGCCATTTCCGCGTAACGGGCGGCGGAAAACGCCTCGTCGGGTTCCGCCACGTCAATCATATAATGGGGAACGCCCTCCCGCTCGGCAAGCGTCGGTTTTGCCGTTCCGATATCCATGCCCCGGTACACCAACATGGAGTCGGCGGATACCACTTCCCCGTCTGTTTTTTGCGCGAGCTTCACCGCGAAAGCGGTTTTCCCGCAGGCGGTAGGTCCCGCGACCACATACAGCGGTTTCATGTCACCCGTTTAAACTTCCGCTCAAGCTCGCGCTTGGTGATTTCGATGATGGTGGGGCGGCCGTGGGGGCAGGTGAAGGGGTTTTCCAATAAAAGCATCTGCTCCACCAACGCGCGCGCCTCCGCTTCGCTTAGGCGGTCGTTCGCCTTGACCGCCGCCTTGCACGCGGCCATCGCCACGTACTCCGCCTTGTGCTCGTGCAGCGACCCGCCGGATACCGGCATATTGTCGAGCCTGTCCAAAATCTCCGTAAAAAAAACCGGCGGTAGCGGTCCCTTGAAGATAAACGGGACGGCGGACACCTCCGCCTTTCCGCTCGCCTCGTCACAGGAAACGTCAAAACCGAACTTTTCAAACAAATCCCTATGCCCGCGCAGGGTTTGCGTTTCCCGGGGCGTCAGCCTGAGACCGAGCGGCTCAAGCAGCGGTTGGGAATGGATGGACGCCGAACGGAAATCGCGTAAAATTTTTTCATAAAGCACGCGCTCGTGGGCGGCGTGTTGGTCAATCAGGTAAAGGGACTCCCCCTGAGCTACGAGCCAGTAGGTTTTAAACAACAGGCCGAGCACGGCGAAATCGGTAAAGAACCGCTTCAATGCGGGGGGCGGGGGGTATTCTTCGCGCAAAGAGGAGGGGGCGGAATCAGATGGAGAAAATGAAGGCGGCGGCGAATAAGGGGCGGCGGGCGGAGCTTCGTAAACAGGCGGAGAAACTGAGGGCGGCGGCGCAGACGGGGCGGAGGGCCGCGCCTCCGGCGCTGCAATCCGCTCATATTCCGCGGGCATTTGCTGTTCTTCATAATCGCCGTATCCTTCGGCGGTTTTGCCGGTTTTGCGGTTAAAGCTTACCTCGGGAATAAGGCTGCCGCCGTACAGCGCGTTCTTTACGGCTTCCTGCACAAACTGGTAAACGCGCTCCTCGTCGCCGAAGCGCACTTCCGTTTTGGCGGGGTGGACGTTTACGTCCACGTCGGCGGGGTCGATTTCGAGCCGCAGTACGTACACCGGGAACTTCCCGTTAAACAGCGCGGTTTTCATGGCGTCCTCCACGGCTTTTCGCAGCAGGCGGCTTTG
>JAISWA010000022.1 GCA_031271275.1 Clostridiales bacterium
AAACCTTTATCCGGCGGTTCAAATCCGCCTGGTGCCTGTAGAATCAGAACTTTAAAAGCCCCGTAAACGCTGAATTTACGGGGCTTTTCACGTCTTGAGGCGTAAGGGCGTTTAAAACGAAAAAGACAGCGGCGCCGGTATAGCTTTGCGCGGCATAGAGGGCTGTGGTATACTTTGTCTATTGTTCACCTGTAAAGGAGCGTCTCAAATGAACAACGATGAAAAGATTTTGTCCCTGTTGGAAAAGCACTCCGCCTTGTTGGAAGCGCAATCCGTCGTACTTGAAACGCTTGTGGCGGAGCAGCAAAAAACGAATCAACGCCTTGACAAATTGGAACAGGGTCAAGTTAGAATGGAAGCCGAAGTCGCAGAGGTCAAAGCCGAGGTCGCAGAGGTCAAAGCCGAGGTTGCCGAGGTCAAAGCCGAGGTTGCAGAGGTCAAGGCCGAGGTCGCAGAGGTCAAAGCCGAAGTCGCCGAGGTCAAAGCCGAGGTTGCAGAGCTCAAGACGGAACTCGCTGACACCAAGCATCACGTTATCCTCATCGAAGATGATAACAAGCTTAACCACGGCGCTTTGCACGATGGATACAAGCAATTGTATGACATAATCAGCAAAGAGATACGCCCCGATATTGCCGACATAAAATCGCAATACGAAAAGCACGAGCTCCGGCTGCTGCGAATCGAACCGGATAAAAAGAAATCAAGCTAATAAAGAAATCGCCCTTGCCGAGGCAAAGGCGTTTTTTTTTATATCATAGGAAACTGCTTGATTATAGCGTTCCGTTTTGAAGCCAACCGAACGCGCAAGGCGCAGTTTCCTATGACGAATTGCGGAAAACAAGCGGCGTAGCCGCTTTGTACTGTCATAGGAAACTGCTTGATTATAGCGTTCCGTTTTGAAGCCAACGGAACGCGCAAGGTGCAGTTTCCTATGACGAATTGCGGAAAACAAGCGGCGGAGCCGCTTTGTACTACTAATCTTTGGTTCTAAAGCTTAGTATTTATCGGCGGGATTTCAAATTCTTCTATCCATCCGAAATAACAGTCGGAGCAAATATCCAACTTATGGGTTTCGCCGTCCGCCGGTGAATGGTAACCCCATATCTTTTCTATCGACAAATGTTCGTCAAAAATGCCGAAATCATTTTTTTCTATTGGGCGTCCGCACCGGTTGCAGCGGATTTCCGCGAGTTCCTCCGCCGATATGGTTTTGGCCGCGTAGGTTTTCATGCGATTCCCCCTCGTCTAAAATTTGATAAAAACTTCAGACATGACTATTATATATGCCGCACGCCAAACTTGTACACAGGGAAATGAAGGTTGGTATTTTTATGCATTTTTTAGACGAATTAAACTCCATGCAGCGGCAGGCGGCGCTATGCACGGAGGGGCCGCTGCTTATTTTTGCCGGGGCAGGCTCGGGAAAAACCCGCGTGCTCACTTACCGTATCGCGCGGTTGGTCGAGCAGGGAATCGACCCCTATCACATTATCGCGATTACGTTCACCAACAAAGCCGCCCGGGAAATGCGCGAACGCGCCGGGGCGGTGCTGCAAAAAACCGGCGTAAGCCCTAACGGGGACGTGTGGGTCTCCACCTTCCATTCCACCTGCGTGCGTTTCCTGCGGCGGGATATTCACCGCATGGGCTTCGACAACGGTTTTTCCATTTTTGACGCGCAGGACAGCGAGCGGCTTATCAAGCAGTGTATCGCCGCGCAAAACGTGGACGAGAAGCAATACCCGGTTCGCTATGTCTCCTCCGTCATCAGCGCGCAGAAAAACGAGCTGATTGGTCCCGGCGAATTTGAGCGGCAGTCCGCCAACGATTTCAGGATGTCAAATATAGCGGAAATGTATACGGAATATCAGCGGAAATTGCAGGCAAACAATGCGTTGGACTTCGACGACATTATTTTTTATACGGTAAAACTTTTTGAGACGCAGCCGGAAGTATTGCGGCGCTATCAAAACCGTTTCCGCTATGTGATGGTGGACGAATACCAGGACACCAACACCGCCCAGTACCGTTTGGTGCGGCTGCTTTCCGGCTACGCGGACAACCTGTGCGTGGTGGGCGACGACGACCAGAGTATCTACGGTTGGCGCGGCGCGAACATCAAGAATATTCAAAGCTTCGGAAAAGATTTCCCCAACGCGCGCATCATTAAGCTCGAACAGAATTACCGCTCGACGCAGAAAATTTTAAACGCCGCCAACGCCGTAATCGCCCACAACTACAACCGGAGCCCCAAAAAACTGTGGACCGAAAACGAAGCGGGCGAGCAGATTCGCCTTTACAAGGCGAGCGACGAGAACGCGGAAGGCGCGTTTGTGGCGGGAACCGTCAAGCGCGGGGTGCAGGCGGGGGGTAAGTACCACGACTTCGCGGTGCTGTACCGCAACAACGTCCAGTCCCGCGCGGTGGAGGACCAGTTGGTGTTCGCGGGCATACCGTACCGGCTCTTTGGCGGGGTGCGTTTTTACGAGCGCCTGGAGGTCAAGGACATCCTTTCGTATTTAAAAGCGCTTCACAACCCGGCGGATAACTTGGCGTACACCCGCATCATCAACGTGCCCCGGCGCGGCATCGGGCAAACCACCGTCAACCGGGTTCTGGCTTACGCCGCGGAAAAGGGGGTTCCCTTTTCAACCGCGCTGCGCGAGGCGGAAAATATACCGGACATCAAATCCGCCGCCGGGAAGTTAAAATCCTTTGCCGCTTCAATGGACGAATGGGCGCGGTACGCGGAAGGCAATCCGGTATCGGCGCTGCTGCAAAAAATCCTTGACGAAACGGATTATCTTGCGTCCGTGCTCGACGGTACGGAGGAAGGCGTGGGCCGCGCCGAAAACGTGCGGGAACTGCTGACCAAAGCGGTGGAGTTTGAGGCGAATGCCGAGGTAAAGACGCTTGGCGCGTTCCTTGAGGACGTGGCGTTGGTGGCGGACATAGACCAATACGAGGAAAACGCGGACACCGTAGCGCTGATGACCATGCACAGCGCGAAGGGGCTTGAGTTTAACACGGTGTTTATCGTAGGCGCGGAGGAAAATATTTTCCCGTCGGCGCGGAGCATACTCAGCCCCTCGCCGGACGATTTGGAAGAAGAACGGCGGCTGTGCTACGTGGGCTTTACCCGCGCGCGGAAAACGCTGTACGTTACCCACGCCGTAAGCCGGATGCAGTACGGGCAGACGGTGAGCAACGCCATGAGCCGGTTTATAAGCGAAGTGCCGAAGGAGTACATAGAGAATATCACGCCGAAGCCCAAGGGGTTTGGCGGCGGGCATTTACAGCGGGAAAGTTACCGCGAGAAAACCCGTCAGGGGAATAATGGGGGAAACGCGCCCGCAAAACCGGTACCCGGCGGGCCGGTTTCAAGCCGGGCGCCGACCGGCGGTTCCCCGTCCGGTTACGCGAACCCGTATCTTTCAAAGCCAACCGTCGGATCGCAGAAACCCGCCCATGAAAAAGCCGCCTACAAAGTCGGCGACCGCGTCAGGCAAGCCCCTTACGGCACGGGGTTAATCATTTCCATGCGGGACGTAAAGGGCGATTTGGAATTGTCCGTCGCTTTCGAGGGCATGGGCGTGAAGAAGTTTATGGCGCATATGGCGAAGCTTGAGAAGGTTTGACTACCGACCCGCGCTTTACAAGCTCCACGTCGAGGGTGATGTTCTGGGCGGGCGTATTTTTATTTTCAATTTTGGCGAACAATAAGTCGGCGGCGAACGCCGCTTTTCTTTTTATATCCTGACCGACGGTGGTAAGCGGCGGGGACGAAATCGCGCCAAATTCCAAGTTGTCAAAGCCCATCACCGAGCAATCCTCCGGCACGCGGACGCCGATGGCGCGCAGGGCGCTGATAATCTTAAGGGCAAGGTAGTCGGAAGTCGCGAAAAACGCGGTGACGGGCTTGTCCCCGCGGCAAAGCTTCACAAGCGTGTCCACGGACGGCAGCGCGTCGGGCAGTATCCGTTCGGGGGGAAGCGTCAGCCCCTTCGCCTCGAGCATCCGCTGAAAGCCTTTCAGCCGCGCGTTAAGCACGGGGCTGTCGTCGCTGCCGTGCCCCACGAAAACAATTTCCGTATGCCCGAAAGAAGCGATATGGTCGGCGGCGAGCGCGCCGCCTTTTTCGTCGTCTATGCCCACATTGGTCAGCTGCCTGAGCGGCGAGTAGGAATCAATAAACACTAGCGGAATCTGATGGTTTGCCTGTATGCGCGTTAAATCAGAGTCGAACAGCCCTAAGAACACCGCGCCGTCCACGTTCCAGGTGCGCAGCTGCTTCGTGATATAGGCGTAATCCTTTACGATATAAAGCAGCGGCGAGTAGTCGCGCTGTTGTATGAGCGGGCTGATATGCCCCACCATCTGGCTGCCGTAGGGCGATTCAATCAAATCGTCCTTCACCAGCACCGCCACAAGCTTCGACGAACGGGACGAAAGGCTTCGCGCCGAGGAATTAGGCACATAGCCGAGCTGTTTGATGATTTTTTTAACATGGGCGCGCTTTTCTTCCGAAACACGCGAAGGCACATCGTTTATTACGCGTGAAACGGTCATTACGCTGACGCCCGCTTCCTGCGCGATATCTTTTAACGTTACCAAAACCGTATCCCTCTCTCCGCGAACAGACTTACGACCAAGGTTATCCGCCTGTACCGGATTGTAACCCAAAATCCGATAAAAACGCAACCGTGATTTATGCATACAGGCAGAAAGCACAGCCATCTATTGACGCCCCGTTGTTTATGTTGTACATTGAGACGCAGTGGTAACGTTATCCTTTGGATTGTTTCTTTAAACAAAAACAAGATATCGTTAACCTGAAATAAAATCAAAGGAATAGGCGGGGATTAAGTATGAAAAAATGGATGTGCCTGTTAGTTGCGCTGTCAATGGTTCTCGGTTCGGCCGCCTGCGGCGGCGCTCCGGACGCACCCGCGACGACCCGGGCGCAAACGCAGGAAACCACCGCAGCCGCGCCCGCGGAAGCCGCTACGGAAGCCGCGGAGGACAAAATCCAACTGACGTTGGGCATTTATCCGGAGAGCACAAACGAAGCCATGATTGCGGCGTATGACGTTTACATGGCGAATTACGCCAAGCGTCGCCCGGATGTGAACGTCATTCCGGCGCACTATTTCTACGCCCTTGAAACCATTGTGCCGTTGGCGGAATCCGGGTCGCTCCCGGTGATTTTCGAGCCTTGGTACACGGAACCGCAGAAACTGATCCGCGCGGGTTATGTGCGGCCCGTTACGGAGCTGTTAAAGGAAAGAGGCTGGGATGAGCAGATTAACCCGTCCATCCGCGATTTGCTTTCGGCGGACGGGGAAATTTACGGCGTTCCCCGGGACGCGTATGCCCTCGGCCTGCAAATAAACATGGAACTTTTTGAAGAAGCCGGATTGGTGGAAGACGGCGTGCCGCTGTACCCCAAAACCTGGGATGAACTGGCGGAGACGGGAAAGCAAATTAAAGAAGCCACCGGCTCGGCCGGGCTGTGCCTGTTGGCAATGGACAACGCGGGCGGCTGGCATTGGACGAACATCGCCTGGGCGTTTGGCGCGCACCCCCTTTCCATTGACAACGGGGACGGCACATTTACCGCTAACCTTAACACGCCGGAAGCCATTGAGGCGATGGAATATATAAGCGCCCTCAAGTGGGAGCACGACATCCTGACCGCGGACCCGCTTACGGAAAACTGGGGCACCGGCTTCACTCAGCTCGGTGTAAGCAACGCCGCCATGTATATAGGCGCAAACGACGCGGTAGACCAACCCACGGTGGTCAACGGGCTGCCCCTTGAGGACTTTGCCCTTGTGCCGCTTCCGGCGGGCCCCGGCGGGCAGTATTCCCTTAACGGGGGAACCGTCTACATGTTTGCCGCAAACGCCACCGACGAACAGGTGGACGCCGCCCTTGACTTCATGATTTCCATCGGGCGCGCGCCGGAAATCGGCCCGGAGCTGATTGAAGGCCTGACCGAGGACGCCAGAGGCCGCAAGGAAAACGGAGCCCCCGTACTCAGGCGCTTCCCGGCGTGGGTGGGCAGCGCTTACGCCAATACCGAAGCCGCCGCCATCTCGCCCTTCCTTAACGTGGACATGCGTTTGTATCAGGATTACTTCGACAAGGTAGCGGAACCGGGCAACCTTCGCCTTGAGGAACAGGGCCTGACGCAGGAGATGTACGCGGAAATCACCAAAGTCCTGCAGGCGGTGCTGAGCGACGAAAACGCGGACATCCCCGCGCTTTTGGAAGCGGCGAACCATAACTATCAAATAATGCTCAACGACGCCGGTATCGGCAAATAAGGAAAACTTGTGCAAAAATAAAAATTTAAAAAGAACTGTTGACTTTTCTTTAGCTATGTTGTACATTGGTTGCACAAGGGTAACGTTAACCCTAAAACAAAAAAAATAAGAAGAGGCAGGGATGATTTATGAAGAAACTGATTTGCCTGTTGCTTGCGCTCACCATGGTTCTCGGCGCGACGACAATCGTCACGGCGGCGGAAGCGGACGAGAAGATTCAGCTTACGCTCGGCAACTACCCCCCGGACACCGACGAAGCGATGATCGCCGCGTTCGATGTCTACATTGAAAACTTCAGCAAGAAGCGCCCCGACGTGGAAGTGGTTCCCGCTCACTATTTCTATGCCCTCGACACCATCGTACCCATGGCAGAAGCCGGAACGCTCCCGGTCATTATCGAACCGTGGTACACGGAGCCCCAGAAGCTCATTGAGGCGGGTTATGTGCGCTCCATCACCGAGCTGTTAAAGGAAAGAGGTTGGGACGAAATGATTAACCCGTCCATCCGCGACCTGCTTTCCAAAGATGGCGAAATTTACGGAATACCCCGCGATGCTTACGCCCTCGGTATGCACGTTAACGTAGACCTGTTCGAGCAGGCGGGACTGGTGGACGAAAACGGCGTGCCCATGTACCCCAAGACCTGGGACGAACTGGTCACCGTAGGCACGCAAATCAAAGACGCCACCGGCTCGGCAGCCCTCTGCCTGCTCGCGCAGGACAACGCGGGCGGCTGGCACTGGTCCAACATCGCCTGGGGATTCGGCGCGACCCTTTCCGTGGATAACGGCGACGGCACCTTTACCGCCAACCTGGACTCTCCGGAAGCCATTGACGCGATGGAATACATCCGCGACCTTAAATGGGAGCATGACCTTCTGACCGCCGACCCGCTTACGGAAAACTGGGGCACCGGCTTCACGCAGGTCGCCGTAGGCAACGCGGCGATGTACATCGGCGCCAATGACGCCTTAAATCAGACCACCGTCGTAAACGGGCTTCCCCTTGAAGACTTCGCGCTTATCCCCGTGCCGGCAGGCCCCGGCGGGCAGTATTCCCTTAACGGCGGAACCGTGTATATGTTTGCCGCCAACGCCACCGACGAACAGGTGGACGCCGCCCTCGACTTCATGATTTCCATGGGCCGCGCTCCCGAAGTAGGCGCTGAACTCATCGAAGGCATGGGCGCAGACGCCAAGAGCCGTATGGAAAACGGCGAACCCGTCGTCAAACGGTTCCCGGCGTGGGTAGGGCAGGCTTATTCCGACGCGGAAGCCGCCATCATCGCTCCCTTCCTTAACGTAGACATGGCGCTGTATCAGGATTACTTCGACAAAGTAGCCGAAGCGGGCAACCTTCGCCTTGAGGAGCAGGGCCTGACGCAGGAAATGTACGCGGAACTCACCAAGGTTATGCAGGAAGTGCTGACCAACGAAAACGCGGACATCCCCGCGCTGATGAAAACCGCCGACACCAACTACCAGAAATTGCTTGACGACGCGGGTATCGGCCAATAAAAACCGGCACAAATTATTATTACGCAGTTTAAACGAACGGCAAGCAGGAATCTTCTTGCTTGCCGTTTTAATATCGGAGGGGGTGCGCCGCTGTGCCTGTAAGTCAGAAAAAAAATATAAACCGCGCCATAAGCGGTTGGCTGATCATGCTGCCGACGCTGATACTGTTCGCGTTTTATGTCTGGGAGCCGTTGCTCAAAATCATACAGATGTCGCTGTACAACGCGCAGGGTTTTACGCTGACGGAATTCGTGGGACTGGACAATTACAAGAGCCTGCTTGCCAACCCCGACTTTACCATCGCGTGGAAAAATACTTTCATGTATACGTTCTGGTCGCTGATAATCGGGTTTTGCGTACCCATACTGCTTGCGCTGCTCATTACGGAAACACCGGTTTTCAGGAGTTTGACCCGGGTGGCGGTGTACTTCCCCAACATTTTGCCCGGCCTCGCGGTAATGCTCATCTGGCTTTTCTTCTTTAAGCCGGGCAACGCCGGCGTTTTGAACAATATCCTCGCCACCGTGGGCATAAAGCCGCTTACCTGGCTGTCCGCCAAGGGTTGGACGATACCGCTGATTGTGGTGACGATGACCTGGCGTTCCGCCGGAAGCACCGCGCTGATTTATATGGCGGGTATTTCCGGTATCAACCCCGAGCAGGTGGAGGCAGCCACCATTGACGGCGCGGGTATCATACGCCGCATATTCAGCGTGATACTTCCGAGCCTGACCGGTCTGGTAAAGGTAATGCTTATCCTGCAAATAATCTCCGTGTTTCAAATATTGTACGAGCCTTTGATGATGACCAACGGCGGACCGAACAACGCGAGTATTTCCATTATGATGTTGGTATATAACTACGCGTTCCTTCACTTCGATTTCCCCAAAGCCGCCGCGGTTTCGGTTATGATTTGCATTGTGCTTTCACTGTTTACGGCATTGTATTTTGTGGTTTCGGGAAGGCGGGGTAAGGAATGAGAAAATTGCTCGCGCGGCTGTACGGGGATAAGAGCGTCGGCTCTATACGCGCTTACGACGCGAAATCCCCGCTGACGCAAATTCTGTCGGTGTTTTTTGTTCTTATCTGCGCGCTTATTATCGTTATTGTGCTGCTGCCCGTTATTTGGGTCGTGTTCGCCGGGTTTAAGGATATACGGGAGCTTAACCGCAGCACTTCCTTCTTCCCCGCGTCCTTTGATTTAAGCAGTTATGTCAAGACATGGGGGCAGCTTCATTTCACCGAGCATTATATAAACTCGTTTATCGTGCTGATCGGCGGCGTGTTTTGCGCCGTAATATTTAACGGGCTGCTCGCTTACGCGTTGGGTATTCTTCGCCCGCCGGGTTATAAGATTGTTTTCGGGTTGGTGATGTGGACGATGCTCATACCGCCCACCACCAGTGTCGTCGCGCAGTATCTCAACATCCGGTCCGTGGTGGAGACGCTTGCCGGGCTGATGAACGTCAAGTCGCAGGAAACGCTGCTCGCGGTGGCGCCGCTGTGGTTTATCATGGGCGCGAACGCCTTTTGGCTTGTGCTGTTTAAACAGTTCTTCGAGGAACTTCCCAAAGACTATATTGAAGCGGCTACGTTGGACGGTTGTTCGGATTTACGGGTTTTTACGCATATAATACTGCCGCTTTCCAAGCCCATTATGATGGTGGTCGCCATTTTTGCCGCCACGGCGGCGTGGAGCGACTTCCTGCTGCCGCACCTGCTGCTTAACAACAGCCGTTGGTCTACGGTCATGGTGCGTCTGTTCGAGTTCCGCAGCGCCATGCGCGTCAACGACACAGACCGTTTGCGGGCGGTGGTATTTTCCATCATCCCGCCGATTATTATCTTCTCGCTGTTCCAGAAACAGATAACCAGCGGAATCGCCACCGGCGGGATAAAAGGGTAAACCGCAGCGAATAATTCAAAGAGGTATGGAGTATTTGAGATGCCAAAATTTGCAGACCGCTATTTTAAAATAGAGCCGTGGCGCGTGGTGGAGGACGGGTTTAACCCTATGTATTCCACGGTTGCCGAATCCATTTTTTCCCTGGGCAACGAGCACATAGGGCTGCGGGGGTACTTCGAGGAAGGCTACTCGGGCGAAAGGCTTCAGGGTTCCTATGTAAACGGGATATACGAAAGCGCGAAGGTTCCCCATGTACACTACAAGGGCGTGCCGGACACGTTGGAGTTTATGGTCAACGCGGCGGACTGGGTGCGCGCGCGCATCTCGTGCAACGGGCAGTTGCTTGACCTTGCCCGTTCCGCGTTTTCAGATTTTTCGCGGGTGCTCGACATGCATACCGGCGAACTGACCCGTTCGTTTGTCTGGCATGTAAACGCCGAAACGGACATAAAAATGACGTTTTCAAGGGTACTTTCCATGGAGCGTTTAGCGCTCGGGGCGTCGCGCATAGACTGGCGGGTCTTGCGCGGCGACGCCGAGCTTGACGTGGAGCCGGAAGTGTTATTTTCCGACCACTGGGAAGTTTCCGGCGAGGATAGGACGCTGCCGGATTTTTACGCGGCGACGGGAACGACGAAGATTACGAAGCAAAAACTATACGTATCTGTTTTCTATACGCGTTCGGAAAATTCGCTGACCCGGGTCGCGCATATTTCCAAAACCGAAAGGGCGGGCAGGGAAGCGCTGTCGCGGCTTACCTATGACGAGATACTTTCCGGCAGCCGCGCGTGGTGGAAAGACCAATGGGCGCACAGCGACATCGAAGTGGAACTAAGTGACGGCGGCGTTGACGGCGGCGACCAACAGGGCATACGGTATTGCGTTTTCCAAATGCACCAGACCGTCCATTCCGGCAAAGACCGCGTGGTAATCGGCGCGAAGGGGCTTACGGGCGAAGCGTATAACGGGAATACTTTCTGGGAGGCGGAATTGTACTTCCTGCCGTTTTATCTGTTCACCAACCCGGAGGCGGCGACGGGCATCCTGCAATTCCGTTACGAAACACTGGGCGAGGCAAAGAAGCGGGCGAAGGAACTGGACTGCGAAGGGGCGTTTTACCCCATCGCCACCATCAGCGGGCGGGAGAGCTGCACCCTTTGGCAGCACGCCAACACGCAGCTGCAAGTTTCCACCTCGGTGGCTTACGCCCTGTGGCACCACGCGAAAGTCACCGGCGACGAAACGTTCCTGCGGGAGAAAGGCATAGACGAATTGGTGGAAATCTGCCGTATGCTCGCCTCGCGGGGGGGATATGACCCGGTTTCCGGCGAGTACGGTTATTACGGGGTCATGGGGCCGGATGAGTTCCAGTTGATGGTCAACCACAACCGGTACACCAATTATATGGCGAAGAAAACGTTACTGTTCACCCTCGAGACTTTGGCGGCGACGGGCGCGCCCGAAACCGGGGAGCACCGGGACTGGCGGCGCAAAGCGGACGCCATGCGGGTAGGGTTTGACGAAAAAACCCTGCTTTACGAGCAGCACGACGGGTATTTCCGTTTGCCCCACGTGGATATCAAGTCCATCCCGGCGGAGGATTTCCCGCTGTACCACCACTGGTCCTATGACCGGATATACCGCAACGATATCATTAAGCAGCCGGACGTGCTGATGTTTATGTCCCTGTACGCAAGCGAGTTCAGCGACGCGCAACTCGCCGCCAACTATGACTATTACGAGCCGCGCTGCACCCACGAAAGCAGCCTTTCGCCCTCCATACACTCCATACTCGCCTGCCGGTTGGGGAAAATACAGCAGGCGTATGAATTTTTCCGCTTCACTTCCAGAATCGACTTGGACAATTACAACCGCAACACCAACGAAGGCTTGCATCTGCCCTCTATCGCGGGGAGTTGGATGAACATCGTCTATGGGTTTGCGGGGCTGCGCAGCGACGGCGATATATTGAGCTTTGACCCCATACTGCCGGAGGAATGGAAGCGGCTCCGCTTCCCGCTGCGGTACAGGGGTTCGCTGCTGCGAATCAATATCACGCGAAACGGAGTGCGCACCGAAACGAAGGTCACGTTGGAAGGCGGGCCGGCGGTTACGGTTAAGCTGAACGGGGAAGATTGTCGGGTGAGATAAAAACGGTCATTCCGAGCGGAGCGAGGAATCTTCCCCTTCTATCTGCTCCCTCGTCACGGTATTGAGCGCCGTGATTTCGCAGGCGAGCGCCTGGTTAAAATACTCCGAAGCCCGCGCCGTTTCGTTTTCGGCTTTCGCGATAACCCCGAGGTAATAAAGGCTGTCGGGTAAGTCGGCTTTAAATTCCAACGCTTTGTTAAACATTTCTTTGGCTTTTGAAAAGTCCCCGCGCAAGTATTCGATCTGCCCCAAATTATCCCACGCCGCGTGCGCCGAAGGCGTGTCTTCTATGGCTTTTCGCGAAAGCGCGTCCGCTTTATCCAGTTCGCCCTTTTTCAAATACATAAACGCTAACGTGGAAAGCACGCGGTCGTTTACGTATTCGTAATCTTTGCGCATTTTTTCCAATATGGCAATCGCTTCGTCGATATCGCCCAACGCCCAGTTGCAGCTTGCTTTGGTCAGCAGCAGATTTTTGAGCATCAGCGGTTTGGCGCAAAGCGCGTATGCCCGTTCCAACAGCGGCAGCGCTTCCTTCGCTTCGCCGCGCCGGATTAACATAATCGCGTAATTGATATGCGCCTGCGGGCTTTTTGTTTTGCGCGCCAACGCGAATTTATACAACTTTTCCGCGCTCGCCGTATTGCCTTTGATGTGGTGGTAATTTGCCATGACCGCCGCGCAGTCCGCGTGAAACACCGCCATGTAAACAAGCGAAACGGCGAGCAGGCACAGAACCGTCGCGGGTATGCCGACGCCGAACCGCCATGTGAGAAGGAATACCGCGAGATACGTACCGAGTATCATGCTGCGCCGAGGGTGCTCTTTAAAAAATTTCATGGTTATTTTTCCTCCGTTCGCATTTAAAAAAAGTACCGGCATTGTTTTTTTTGCCGTGAGTGGTTATTATATTGTCAATAGGAAGGGGGCGCCGGTATGAACTTGCTGTTTGTTCCTAAACCGCTGTTCAACAGCGACATGAAGGTTGAAGGTTATTACATCACGTACCAGCGGGGCAACGCCATTTTGGAGTCCGCCAAGTCTAATCCCTTGGACGGCGCGATGAATTCACCGTTCATCACATTCATAAACGAAGTGGGGCTTGAGGCGCTCACGCAGGAAAAAATCATTTTTATACCGGTCACGACCATACTGATGATGACCGATATTGAAAAATCCTGCAAGGTTGCGCCGCAAATGGTCGTGCTGATGATGGACAAAAAGGTGGACCTCAACGCAACGCTGTTGGAACGCGTCAAGAGATTTTCCAGTCTCGGGTTTAAGATTGCGTTCCGGGACTTCGGCGACTTAGAGCCGCTGAAACATTACCTTCCGTTTACGGACTACGTTTTTTGCGGGTTGTCGGAAGAACAGCGCCAAAAACAGTTCCAAACGCTCCAGTCGGACTACCCGATGGTTAAAATGATTGCCGCCGACATTGCGGCAAAGCCCTCTTTCGACAAAATAAAATACAAGGGTTACCACTTGTATGACGGACCGTTCTATAAGATACATATCCCCACCGGGGCGAATATGTCCGCGCTCAGCCCGCTGAAAGTAAATTATGTTCAATTGCTGAATATTGTCAACCAAAACGATTTTGATTTCTCCGCTTTCACGCGTATCGTCCGGCAGGACACCGCCCTCGCCATACGGTTTATGCAGTTGGTCAACGCGGCGAGCAAATCCCAGTCGGAAATTAAGAACATCAACCAAGCCGCGGCGATGCTCGGTCAGCGCGAAATTAAAAAATGGGTGGCGACCGCGGTTTCCACCGTGCTTTGCGCGGACAAACCTTCCGAAGTCACGCGCCTCTCCCTTTGCCGGGCGAAATTTTGCGAGAATTTGGCGAAATATTTTGACCTGGCGATACTGCAGGACAATTTGTTCCTGACGGGGCTGCTTTCCATACTCGACGTGATACTCGAACTCCCGATGGAAGAAGCGCTGAAGCTCGTGTTTGTGCCGGACCAGGTTCGCAACGCGCTGTTGAGCGGGCGGGGGGATTTCCACCGCGTACTGGATTTTGTGATGCAGTATGAACAGGGCTATTGGCAGGAAATTTCCCGACAGGCTTTGATTTTGGACATCAGTATCTCCGATATTTCCGACGCGTATGTGGATGCGGTGCTTTGGTACAGCCATTTGCTAAGCATGTCGGATGAAGGGTATAGTAACGAGTAGACGAAACCTCCGTTAAAAAAGCTTACGTTAGCCGCCAAGCGCGGCTTTTTTTATGTCATAGGAAACTGCTTGATTCCGGCGTTCCATTTTGAAGCCAACGGAACGCACAAGGTGCAGTTTCCTATGACGAATTGCGGAGAAAAAGCGGCGGTGCCGCTTTGTACCATCCTTTGTAACGTTTGTCCAAACTCCGCATACTATATAACAGACCCGCGCGTGTTATGGCAAAGGCGCCTTTGCAACACAGGACTGAGGGGGTGAGCAATTAGTGTGTTAGTTACGGCGGTTATGGCTACGGTTATCCCTATGACCGGCGCTATACCGCCAACAGGTATTACCCCTGCGTTTGATTCGACCGACTGCGTTGAGTCAAAATAACATAGGTTAACAATCCTGCCTCCGGCGGGGCTGTCGCGGCCCCGCCATTGCCTGTTTTTTGTTGATATTACGCGGGTTTTTTATCCAATCTCCGGCAAACTCGCCGCCGCCACGCTCTGCCCCACCCTGCGGCTCTTTTCGTCCGGCAGCTGCAGGTTAATCTTCCCGCATACGTCCGGGTACTCGTTGCGCATGACTTCCCGCGCTTTTTCAAGGATGATATCCCCGCCGCGGCCCGAGGTCACGCGCCCCATCAGCAGCACGTGCTTCATGTCGTACACCAACGCGTAGAACGCCAAGGTATGCCCCAGGTACGCGCCGATGGTCTCGAAGATTTTCTCCACTTCCAAGTTCCCGTCCTTCAGCGCGTTCTGCACCACCTTTAACTTGTCGCCCGGGGAAAGCGCGGCGTCCAACTCGATTCCGACGCGCGGCGCCAGTTTGATAACCGCGTCCTGGGAAAAATATTTCACGCCGCAGCCGATGTCGCCCGACCACTCGTCGTGGCTGCCTTCCGGTTGGAAGTCGCAGGGCGCGAACGCCAATTCGTTCAGCCAACCGGTGATGTTCCCGTTGCCGTCCACATATCCGCCCGCCTCACTGGTGCCCATGGCGATACCGAGGATGTTGGTGTCGTCAAGGCTCATGGCTCCCGCCAACGCGGTCACGTCGCCGTCATTGCACACCACTAGCGGAATGTCGCCGATTTCCTTGCCCGCGCGAATGTAAATATCCTTTACGTATTTCTCAAAATCCCCCTTGGGCACTTTCAGGAACAGCGACGCGATTTTCGTTTCGTTGTCCACATAGATACCCGCCGAGCTGATGCCGATGGCGTCCACCTTCGGCATTTTCGAAGCCGCCGTCTTAAAGGCGCTGACGATTTCGTTGAAGTGGTAAGAGGGGTCCGCCGTAATCTTCGGCTGCCAGACCACTTCCTCGCTGTAAACGCTCTCGCCGTTAATTACGGCGGAAACTTTCCTGTCGCTCCCGCCCGCGTCGAAGCCGATACGGCAGCCGTCCAGGTGACGGCCGAGGGACTGGGCGTTTTCCTTTACGGCGGGCCGGTCTTCATAGGAAGCGTAATTGACCTCGAAGGGCTTTCCGTACACATTGCTCATCAAATCGGCGTCAAATTCCCGCTCGCCGCCTTCGCAGTATAAGCTTTTAATATGCGCCGCGAGTTTTTCGTCGCCGCAGACGGTCACCTTAAAACCGCCGACGCACCAAAGCAGCGCTTTTACCATACGGTCCACATAATAGCGGTTGGCTTCCTCAAATTCCGCCCCGGCGCGCACTTTCGTTTCAAACACGTATGTACAGCCGCCGTTGCGCTCCAACGCCACAGCCAACGGCTTTTCCGCGCCTTTTAAAAATGCCTGACAAAATTTCGCCGCCGGTACGAAAGTCTTATCGAGCACGGGCGCGTTCTTTACCTCAAAGGCAATGTTGTAAAGGTCCATGTTTGCTCTCCTTTTATTATTTAATTCAATTTCTCCAACAGATTGTACCTTAACGTTGGAAAAGATTCAAACCCGCGAGCCGCCGCCGTTGGGATTATTTTTGTGACCGTCCCCGTCCGCGGCGGTATTTTCCTGTTGCCTTGACTTTATTATAATGGTGTCAAACGGCGGACAACGAGGTGCTTTGATGGAGCAAGCTTTTTTTGAACGGGAAGCGACGGCTGTGGCGCGTGATTTGCTTGGAATGCTGTTGGTAAACGAAACGCCGGAAGGCAGAACATCCGGCATTATCACGGAAACGGAAGCGTACAGCGGCATAAACGACCCGGCATGTCACGCGTACCCGTATAAGCGCACGCCGAGGACGGAAGTGCTGTTCGGCCCGGGCGGGCGCGCGTATGTGTATTTCATTTACGGCATGTATTATTGCTTCAATATCTCCGCGAACCGCCCGGGCGAGCCGGAAGGGGTATTGATACGCGCGCTTAAGCCGTTGGAAGG
>JAISWA010000052.1 GCA_031271275.1 Clostridiales bacterium
CGATACATTACTCCGCCGCGATAAGACCATCGGCGGGTATACTGTCCAAATATTTCAGAAGTTGCGTGAACGCGGGGTGTTGGCAGTGTTCGCGACAGCGCGAGCTTTGGATGACTCTGCTGAATATCGTGCCATTATTGAGCCTGACGGTGATGTCGTTACAGGTGGCTGCTTGATATTTTCGGGCGGGAAGCTGCTCGGCAGCCATTATTTACCCGAGCCTCAAGGGGCGGCATTGCTTGCTGACCTATGCGGATATCCGTCGGTTAAAAGGGTATCGGGGCGTTCGTTTTCAGCGCGTTACGCAAACATACCAATGGAAGGTCGGATTTTACATGATTTCAAATATCAATTGGACGATAAGCTCCTGCATTGCTCTTGCCGCACCGATAACAGCGCGTTAATGGAGTCAATTGCCGTAAGATACTCCGATTTTTCGATTCTGCATGTCAGCGGCAGCGATTTGTACGATATCAATCCGAAAGAGGCTACGAAATTAAACGGTATAAAAAGCGTCGCACGGCATTTTAGCATTGCATTATCAGAAGTCGCAGCTTTCGGCGATGATTTCAACGATGTGGAAATGCTGCGCGAATGTGGCACAGGTGTGGCGATGGCCAACGCCATTGCCGAAGCTAAAGCCGCCGCTGATTATATCTGCGGTTCTAATGACAATGATGGTGTGGCTAAGTGGTTGGAGGAAAACGTGTTATGAACCCATATTTGCAAAACCTAAATCGCCTTGAGTTCCTTGTTACATTCGCTTGTACAGGGCGATGCAAGCATTGTTCAGAGGGTGACCATGTTAATTCAGGTGAGCATATCAACGGCGATGCTGCCGCTGATATGGTTCAAAAAGTTGTTGCCAAATATGCGATTAAATCGTTGATGACTTTCGGCGGTGAACCGTTGTTGTATCCGGAAGAAGTATACAAAATCCATAAGGCGGCTCGTAACGCTGGGATAGTTAACCGGCAGCTTATAACCAATGGATTTTTCAACCGCGATGATGAAGAAATAAAGCACGTTGCAAAGGCTTTAGTGGAGAGCGGCGTAAACGATATTATGTTGTCAGTTGACGCGTTTCATCAGGAGACAATTCCGATTGAGCCTGTCATGTCTTTTGCGTCGGCGCTGCAAGGTTTGGATATTCCTAAGTTTCGTGTGCATCCGGCATGGCTTGTGAGCACGGATGCCGATAATCCATATAACAATAAGACGCGCGAAATATTATCACTGTTTACGGTTAAAGATATTCCGGTTTCATCAGGCAATATGATTTTCCCCGAAGGCAATGCTTTGAAATATCTTAACGAATATTTTGACTTGAGCGTTCCTCACATAAGTCCCTATGACGAGAGTCCGTATGATATAACCGCAATATGCGTCGAACCCAACGGGCGTGTCCTTAGCGGTAATATTTATCAATCCGACATCCTTAACATAATGGAAGATTACACGCCAGAAGGCAAAAGAGCATAACGCCCAAAACCGCCATTTTCCGATTTGGCGAACCCGCCCCCAAACCTCCGGTTCAAACCGGCGGGGAATCCGTTATGGATTTTCCCACCGTCTAAAATGGTTTAGCTTACCTCGTTGTCCGTCTTGATATTTCTCGCAGGCTCAGTCCGCATTCGTTTCGGCAAATTTATTCGCTTTTCTACCCTCTCTTTTGCCCACGCCAAACGCATGAGCGCGTTTTGGCATCTTTGGCGTTGCAGTACATCGTGGAAATGCCGGAGGAGCGCAGCGACGAAGCATTTTCACGAACGCAAAAAAACCTGACCTCAGGGGGGGGGGTGAGGTCAGGTTTGAGGGGGGATATTGTTCCTTAAATCAAATGTTTAAGGCTACAATGATATTTTTGCCAAATTCAGATAAAATATACAATTAAATTTTAAGCTTCAATAAAGGCGGCTTCCATAGACTCTATATAGGATATTCCGTATACAAGGGGGCTTTTTATGCGCGTGTTACTGGTGGAGGACGAACGGCGGCTCGCGGACGCGTTGGTGACCATCCTGAGAAAAAATAAAATCACCGCCGACCACGCCGCGCGGGGGGACGAAGGGTTGGACTGCGCCCTCTCCGGCATATACGACGTGATTTTGCTCGACATTATGCTTCCCCGTATGGACGGGTTGGAAATTTTAAAGCGCCTGCGCAGGGAAGACAAAACCACGCCGGTGATTATGCTCACGGCGAGGGGGGAAATCCCCGACAGGGTGGCGGGGCTTGACTGCGGCGCGGACGATTATATTCCGAAGCCCTTCTCCGCCGACGAGCTTTTGGCGCGTATCCGCGCGGTTTCCCGGCGGAAGACGGAAATCGTATCGGAAAATTCCGAGCTCAAGTACGGCGGGGTAACCTTGTCCACCCACCTGCTGCGGCTTTCGGCGGCGGGCGGGGAAGTTGCGCTGACGCTCAAGGAATGCGAGCTGTTGGAATATTTCATCAACAACGCCGAAATCATTGTTTCCAAGGAACGCATCATCGAAAAAATCTGGGGTTACGATTCCGAAGCCGACGTAAACCATGTGGAAGTCTATGTTTCCTTCCTGCGGAAAAAGTTGGCGCACATCGGCGCGGAAGCCGTCATAACCACCATCCGGGGGGCGGGGTACAGATTATGTTTAAAAAATTAAGGACCCGGTTCCTTCTTGTGCATATGGGGATTGTTTCGCTGTTGGTGGCGGTATTTTTCGGCTCGCTGCTGTTTATAAACTATAATAATGTGGAACGCTCCACCGACCGGCGCGCCGATATGGCGTGGAACGCCCACCACAGGGGGGAATTTTCCTTCTCGGTGGCGGAGGCCCGCCCGTCGCAGGACGCGCAGCGCCCGCCCGACAGGGCGATAGATTCCTTTTATACGGTGGCGTCGGGGCCAAGCCGCCCCGATTTGGGTTTTTTGCCGAGCAACGAGATTTTTATCACGGTGGACGACGCGCAGCAGATTGTGCAAGTGGAAAGCCCTTACGAGGAACTGGACAATACGTTTTACGAAAACATCACCGAATCGGTGATTAAGGGGGATGCGGCGCGGGGCGGGATGCGCGTAAACGACGTGTGGCTTAAATACCGGCGGGAGGGGAACGAACTGCTGTTCATCGACGTTTCGCCGGAGTTTTCCTTCTTTTACGGGATGCTGACTTCTTTTTTGATGATCGCCCTGCCGCTGCTCGCGATTATTTTCCTGCTGAGCCTGTTTCTGTCCAACCGCGCCATAAAGCCTATTGAAGCGAGCTTTAACCGGCAGAAGGAATTTATCGCCGACGCCTCCCACGAACTCAAAACGCCGCTTGCCGCCATTACCACCAACTTGGATGTGCTGACCGGCACGGCGGAACCGGCGCAGCAAAAATGGCTCGGCTACATCCATTCCGAAGTCAGGCGGATGACTTCGCTGACCAACAGCCTTCTTTACCTTACGAAAATGGATTACGGCGGGGAATGGGAAAACCTGCCCGTGGATTTGGGTAAATTGGTGGAGGACGTGTGGCTGCCCCTCGAGGCGGTGCTTTTCGAGAAAGGGCTTACAGCCGAAACGGACTTGGCGGAAAAAATCACCGTCAACGGCGACGGGGAGCAATTGCGGAAGCTGATTGCCATTTTGACGGACAACGCCGTCCGGTATGCCGAAAGCCATATACGCATTACATTGGGGGAATCTCAAAACCACGCCCTGCTGCGTTTTGAGAACGACGGGCCGGGCATACCGGAAGCGGAACGGGAAAAAATATGGGAGCGCTTTTACCGGGGCGACCGCGCCCGGCAATACGACGGGGGCTACGGCTTGGGGCTTCCCATGGCGAAAACGATTACGGAGCGGCACAAGGGCAAAATCACCTGCGAAAGCCGGGCAGGCGACGGGCGCACGGTATTTACCGTGAGACTGCCGCTTTAAAATTGTGATATAATTTGAATATAGCGGATCAACTTAAAAACATACCGTCCGTGTCATTCTGAGCGAAGCGAAGAATCCTTATGGCGGGTAGATCCTTCGCTTCGCTCAGGATGACAGGCATTAAGCCGCATCGCTCCGTGTCATTCTGAGCGAAGCGAAGAATCCTTATGGCGGGCAGATCCTTCGCTTC
>JAISWA010000100.1 GCA_031271275.1 Clostridiales bacterium
CATGCGCGGGTTGGAAATAACGCTGCCGGACGGCTCGAAGGTGAATTCCATCTTTAACGTGCCGGAGGGCATGAGTTTCCTGTACGCGATTGTGGAACTGCCCAACGGCCAGCAGCGCCAGCAGCGGGGCCGCAAGCAGCAGGACGGCAAGAAGAAGGGAAAGCAGCCGAACGCGGAGCCGAACGCGGCCGGGAACGAACCGGAGTCCGCGGTAACGGAAGCGGAGGCCCCCCCGCCCGACACGCCGGTTGAAGCGCTGCCGGGAACCGACGCCGCGCCCGCGGATGAAGCGGCCACAAGCGAAGGCGAAGCGGAAACCGCCGGGGACGGTTCTATCCGCAAGCAGATCAAGGCGAGTTTTGTCCGGCTTTCCGGCGAGAACGCGCTGCCGCCCGGCGAAGTCAGGCGTTTGCTCACGCCGGAGTACTCCCTTAAAACCTTCGGAATCAAGGCCCCCATCTTCAAGGAGGTCACCTCCCACAGCGGGCTGAACGAGAACCGCACGGTCAACGGCAAAATCAAGTATTGGAAGGAATTTTTCAAGTTCAATAACAAGACGTATATTATTTACAAAGAATGGACCGCCGCGCTGCACCGCGAACGGTTTGAGGCGTGGTTGGACAAAATGGCGAAGCGTAAAGCTAATTAATTAGAAAAGTCTCCACCTTCCCTGTTTCTTGAATATCTTTCAACTGCGCCGCCTTCATCTCTTCGTAGGCGGCGCTTTTTACCGCCCAGCGCCGGGCGGTTTCCGCTTCGCCGCGGCGGTCGGGCAGGGCGTTTTCCCTTCGCAGTATTTCGCCCAGGTAGGAAGTGAATTTTTCCGCGCCGTATACGTTAAGGTGCAGGCCGCCGTCGTAGGTGTCCTGTGTGAAGTCGAGCCCGATATCGTCCAGATTATTAATAAAGTTGTAGTATCGCAGATGGTTTTCTTCCGCGTAGCTTGCCATCTGCGCATCCCATTCGGGGTACCATTCCGGGTAGAGGATGGGCGCTTTAATCAGTATCAGCTCGATATTGTTGTCCTTGCAGATTTTCGTCATCTCATCCAAGTATTTATACGCGTTTTCGCCGAAACGGTAATCCGGAAGCTTCATGCCCGTGGGGAGGTCTTCGATGTTCACCGGCATAACGTCGCAGCGCACCATAAAGCCGTTGAAGGATACCGGCGGCTTGGTGAAATAATATTTTAAATCCTCAAGGGAAAGCTCGTTCCAACGGTCGTGGAACCTAAGCAGGGGGAACAGGTACGAAAGGGAACTCTCCCCCTCCGTAAGCGAAGCTTCCACCGCCTTCATTTTTGATTCGGAAAGGCGCATACCGTCCAGGGTCAGCCGGGTGTATTCCTCCCGCTGCGTTTCCGCGTACTGCATGGCGAGCACGTTAAACACCACCGCGTCCGGTTTCTCGTACCGCAGCGCGTCCTCTAACAAATAATACGACTGCCAGATTGTCTGCTGAGCGCTTCCCCGTATGAAGGAAGTAATCCCGTATTCCTCCCACAGGGTTACGGGGGAAATATTTTCATAAATCTCGCAGTCCCCGATAAAAAGCACGTCGTGGTCGTAGGTTTCCTCGTCGTAATACTCGCGGATAAGCCCGCCCTCATAGGCGGACTCGGCGTATTTGGGGACGAATAACCGCTGCGCCGCGAAGAAGAGGATTACAAAAATTATTACGGTTAAAGGATATTTAAGAACTTTCATGGCAAACCTCATTTTTATTTGAAGCCGTATTTTATTCCGGCAGCACGCTTCTTTTAAAGCTGATATACGAAGCGGCGATGTAAATTAAATATATCACAAAAAACACCGCGAGCGTCAAACCGATGATTCCCCACGCGTGCGCCCGGTTAAGGATTACCCCCGCGTCGAGCGTACCGATTTGCGCGAGCATGAAGGTCAGGCAGATAAGCACCGGGGGCAGCGCCGGCATGGCGTAGAACAAGGCGAACTGGCGGCGAAGCGAACGGTTCATATCCCGCGCATCCATGCCCTGGCTGCGCAGCAGGGCGTACTGTTTCCGGTAACGCCCGGCTTCGCTCAGCAGCTGTATGGTTAAAATGGTGGCGGCGGTCATGGTAAGCACAATCGACAGGTAAAACAGCGGGAATACAAACACCGCGTTCATAAAAGCGGTATTCTCCCGTATGGCCGCCTTCGACTGAACCGAATAATAAGGGGGCGCGGGCGTTTCGGAAAGGCGCGCCTCGTACTGCGCGTCCTGTATGGCGCGCAGGGCGGTAAATTTTTCCCCGCGCACGGGTTCGACGGTCATCAACGCGTAAATTTTGGCGGCGGGGGTGAGGTTCTCCGCCATTTCATCCGGAACCGCGAGGATAAAATTCTCTCCGTTCCCGTCCCACTGGGAAAATTCCTCCGTATACACCGCGCCCTTCGCCAGCGTTTGACCGCCGAGGGTCAGAGGCGCGTGATAATTCTCCATTTTATTTTTCAGGTAGTCCATGCAGTGGATAATATAAGCGCCCGGTTCCAAACGCGCCTCCGGGAAGCCGAGCATTTTGCGCAGGGCGGCGTAGTCGCTCATTTTCAGCAATAAATCGCGGTCATTATCGCTCAGGTAATTCGGCACCGTTTCTTCCAACCATTTTGAGATTGCGCCGGTTTCCCCGTTATAGAGCGTATACTCGCGGGATTCCCTCACGGGAATGTGCGCGGAGATATATTCCTTATAAGCCTCAAACCCGGTCTCCGTTTCTTCGCTGTAGATATAAAGGTCATGATTGGTAGCGCGCGCGTCGCGCCGTTCAAAGATGGTGTTAAAAATGAAGCCCGCGCCTTCGCAGAGCAGCGTGGCGGTAATCAGCAGCGAAATGGTCGCCATGGTGACGCCTGTGGTGTTCAGTTTTGACGCAAGGGAGCGGTACACCAACAGATGGGTTTTGGCGTATTTAATCCGCGGGCGCTTGTCAAAAAACGCCGGGACGCCGGAAGAAAAGCTGATAAAAAACCCGTACAGGAACATAACGATTAACACGGAGCCCAACGTACCCGTCGGCAAGTTCCCCGTAATAAGCAGCGCGGTACCCGCCACCCCGCAGACAAGGGACAGGGCGAATATTTTCCGGCGGCTTTTGTCGTTTTTGATTATTTCGGTTTCGTTCCGCCTGTCGTAATTCAGCAGCGCGGAAAT
>JAISWA010000184.1 GCA_031271275.1 Clostridiales bacterium
TGCAACGAGCTGCAGTCGGTGGGGGCGTTGGACTTCGCCTACCGGGGGGCGAAAGCCCGGGTGGTCACCTGCTTCAACAAGGGCATGGGCGAGGTGGAATGCGTCAACTGCGGGCAATGCGTAAAGGCGTGCCCCACGGGCGCGCTTACCATAAAATCCGACGTGTCCCACGTGTGGGACGCCATCTATGACGAAAGCAAAACCGTGGTGGCGCAAATAGCCCCGGCGGTGCGCGTGGCGCTCGGCGAATTCTTCGGGGAGAAGCCCGGCGAGCTGAATATCGGCAAGATTATTTCCGCGCTCAGGCGCATGGGCTTCGACCGGGTGTACGACACCTGCTTCGGGGCGGACTTTACCGTGGTGGAGGAAGGCAAGGAATTTTTAAGCCGGTTGGAACAAGGGAAAAATATTCCGCTGTTCACCTCCTGCTGCCCCGCCTGGGTCAAATTCGCCGAGCAGTATTACCCGGATTTACTGGACAACCTTTCCACTTGCAAGAGCCCGCAGCAGATGTTCGGCTCCCTGTGCAAAGACGCGTTGGCGAAGGAACTGGGCATATCCCGGGACAAGCTCGTCGTCATTTCCATCATGCCCTGCACGGCGAAAAAATTTGAGGCGGGGCGGGAGGAATTTTCCGTGGACGGCAGCCCCGACGTGGACTTCGTCATCACCACCAAAGAGCTCTCTACCATGATGCACGAAAGCGGTATGGAGTTTGACAAGCTCGATATCGGCTCCTTCGATATGCCTTTCGGGTTTTCCACCGGCGCGGCGGTCCTCTTCGGCTCCTCCGGCGGCGTAAGCGAGGCGGTGCTGCGTTTCGCGGCGGAAACTTGCGCGAAGGGATCGTCCCGTGAGTTCAAGGAATTCCGGGGCCATGACGGGGTTAAGATTCAAACGGTGGACATCGGCGGCAAGACCCTTCGGCTCGCGGTGGTCAGCGGCCTGGCGAACGCCCGGGGGCTGATTGATAAAATACGCAGCGGCGAGGAGCACTTCGATTTGATTGAGGTGATGGCTTGCGCCGGCGGTTGTGTCAACGGCGGCGGGCAGCCCGACAGCCATCACCACAAAGCGGCGGAAAAACGCGCGAAAGGGCTTTACGACAGCGACCGTATGCTACAGTTCCATGTTTCCAACGAGAACCCGTACCTTCAAAAAATGTACGATCAGGATTTATCCGCCCACGACGCCCATAAGTTATTGCACACCACCTACGAAAACCGCCGCCGCATCGTGTCGGACGCGCTTACGCTCAACACCGCGGAGGGGGACAAAAAAGTAAGCCTGTCCATCTGCCTTGGCACGAGCTGCTTCCTGCGCGGGGCGCAAGACCTTTACAACAGGATTATGGCGTACCTTCGGGAAAAAGATTTAATGGAGCAGGTGGAGTTCAAGGCGACGTTCTGCGGGAAGCGCTGCAAGAAAGGTCCGGTACTTGAGGTAAACGGCGCGTCCATAGAGCAATGCACCTATGAAAAGGCCGTAACCGCCATCGAAAGGGCGCTCCGGTAATGCCCGTCATCGAAACGGTCGCGGCGAACTGTCAGGACTGTTACCGCTGCGTCCGCGCCTGCCCGGTGAAAGCCATCCGCGTAAGCGGGGGGCAGGCGCGGATTGTGGACGATTTGTGCGTCCACTGCGGAACCTGCGTGCGGGAATGCCCGCAAAAGGCAAAGGTGATACGCGGCGATACGGAAGCAGTAAAGGCGCTGCTCGCCTCCGGAAGGGACGTGGCGGTAAGCGTCGCGCCGAGCTTCGCGGCGGTGTACGGCAGGTTCTGCCGCAATTTGCCCGGGGCGCTTAGGCGGTTGGGCTTCCGCTATGTCTCCGAAACCGCCGAGGGGGCGAAGTACGCGACGGTAAAATCCTTTGACCGGCAGCAGACGGGGAACATATGCACCGCCTGCCCCGCCGCCGTGGCGTATGTGGAAAAATACAAACCCGGCTTAATCAAGCACCTGATTCCCGTCGTGTCGCCCATGACCGCCCACGGGCGCTTGCTTAAAGCGCGGTACCATGACTGCGCGGTGGTTTTTATCGGCCCCTGCGCCGCCAAAAAAGAGGAAATGCTCCGCCGGGAAAACGCGGGCGCGGTGGACGCGGTGCTCACGTTCAACGAGCTTAACGCGTGGTTGGAAGAAGAAAACATCGACATAGCGCGGGGCGTGGAAAGCGGGTTTGACAACGCGCTGCCTGTCGGGGACGCGCGGCTGTTCCCCCTGGAAGGCGGAATGCTCAAGACCGGCGGCTTTGAAAGCGGCGTCGGGGACGTGAATTGCCTGAAAGTTTCCGGCACGGAAGCGGTTATGGGCTTATTCGAGGAAAAGAGCCTGCTTCACAGCGCGGAGTTTATCGAACCGCTGTTCTGCGAGGGCGGCTGTATTTGCGGCCCGGCTGCGCCCAAGGGTTTGTCGGTGTACGAGCGGCGCAAAGCCGTGATTGATTACTGGAAAAAGTCCGCCCGGGACACGGAGGCGCAGGCCGGGGACATTGCCCACGGCGCGGAGTTTGAAAACAAAAGCGCCCTGTCGGCCCACGCGGACGTAAGCGAAAGCGACATTCAAAGAATACTGGCGGAAACGGGCAAGTTGGACCCGGCGCTGCAGCTTAACTGCGAAGCCTGCGGCTACAAAAGCTGTGTGGAAAACGCGAAGGCGATAGCCCGGGGCATGGCGGAGCGGGAGATGTGCATTCCGTTTATGCGCCGCCTCGCCCAGCAGCGCACCGACCGTATCATCGAAACGGCGCCCAACGGCGTGGTCGTGTTGGACGGCGACCTTCACATGATTAAGATGAACCCGGCGTTTCAGAAAATGTTCAACTGCAACAACGGCATACTGGGCAAGCGCATATCGTATCTGGTAAACGCCTCGGGGTTTGAGGAAATGCGTTCCGGCGCGGCGGAAACCTATGAAAGCATCCGCACCCAATACGGCATACGCTACCACGAAATTTTATACGCCCTGCGGGACGAGGAACAGTACGTGGGCATTTATTCGGACATTTCCAAAGTCCGCTTCGACGCGAAGCAGTTGGACATGATTAAAATGCAGACGCTGATGCACGCCCGGGAATTTATCGACCACCAAATCCGCTTTTCGCAGGAGATGGCGCATTACCTCGGCAAGAGCACCGCGGAAAGCGAATCCATCGCGAAGAAACTGATCGCGCTGTATGAGGGGTTGAAATGAATTTCATCGAAGTATTGCTATCCCAAAAAATCAAATCCGGCGTTCACCGGGTATGCGGGGACTACTGCGTGTGCGAGCGCACGGAGGCGGGGACGCTGTACGTGCTCTGCGACGGGATAGGTTCCGGCGTCTACGCCAATATCGCCGCCATTTTAAGCGCGGAACGGCTCACCGGCCTGATGCGCGGCGGAATGCCCCAACGCGAGGCGGCGGAGTTGGTGGCCAGCTCCATGCACCGCGCCCGCTCGGAGGATATCCCCTATTCCGCTTTTTCCGTGGCGTTGGTGCTGCCCGACGGTTTTTTTACCGTGTACACCTATGACGCCCCCACGCCGGTTTTTTTGGGGGCGTCCGGCGCTTCGGCGCTTACCCCGCGCTTTTACAACGCGGGGTACGAGGTCATCGCGGAATCGGAAGGGCGGCTGCGGGAGGGCGACGCGCTGCTGCTCATGTCGGACGGGGTGACCCAGTCCGGCATGGGGCACGGGTACGGGCTTGGGATAGGTTCCGAGGGCGCGGCCGATTTTATAAACCGTAACTACAAAACCGTACCCGTCAACGAATTGCCGGAGCAGCTGACAAAATACTGCGCTTCCCTCGCCAACAGGCGCTACGAAGACGACACCACGGCGGCGCTGCTGCACTGCCGGAAGGCGGCGGAGCTTACCCTGCTCACCGGCCCGCCGTCGCGGCCCAATATGGATAAAACCTACGCGGAAATTATTTTAAACGGCGGCGGGGGCAAAAAGGTGGTGTGCGGTTCCACCACGTTGGATATTATCGCCCGGGAACTGGGCGTACCGGCGGAAGCGGTCATGGGGGACGCGTCTTTGGGCGCGCCGCCGGAGTATACCCTTCCCGGGGTGGACTTAGCGGCGGAAGGGGCGGTTACGCTTAATCAGGTCTGCAACATCATCGACGAACCGCCGGAATTGTTCGAGGAAGAAAACGTCGTGCAAAAATTATGCGTGATGCTTAAAGCGTCGGACGTCGTCCATCTGCACATCGGCACGGCGGCAAACGACGCCCACGAGTCGCTGTTTTTCAAGCAAATGGGCGTAAGGCTCAGGCGTTCCGCCATAAAAGACTTAACGGAAAAACTGCGCGGCATGGGGAAACTGGTGACGGAGAAGTATTATTGAGTTTTAGCGGAATTGTGTTTTGGCGGCGTTAAGCGAGGAACGAAGCTGCGGCTTTGTACTAACCCGGCGTGATGGTCAGCGCTATGGCTGAATTTATGCTGTTTTTGCAATAAACACAAAGCAGGTCAAAAAGCAGACTATGTTTAGCAGTATCGCAATACGCATAGACTTATACTTTTTTACAAGAAGTATTATTATGGAAATAACAGCCGTAATTGGACATATAGTAAGGTAGCGCCATGAGAAAAAGTAAATAAAGCGATTAAAAGAACTATACCTTATTATTTCCCAAGCCGGGAAATGTATATACAGCCAAAAAGTAAGCGACCAGTAGCCCATTGCAATAAGACCTGAAACCGGAATTATTATGGCTATGCATGTAATTATTTTTTTCAAATCTGCCACTCCTTATAGACGGTGTGCTTGTTTCAGCTGCGCGGAATGAAATCGCGGTTTTTTCATAACCCGGGACGGAAATTGTCAGGGTCGGATTTATAATCCTCGTAATCGCGCAGTATTATTTCTTTTTTAATCATTAAATCATCTAAATGAAATTTTTCACTTTCACTCTCTATTTCACTTAACTTTTTATTATCACTATCCAACACAAAAGCTTGGCCGCCTTTAATAATATACTCATATTTGCTGTATGTAGTAAGCGAGGGGTCGTAAAATTGGAAACGCTCTCCGCGTTTTTGTCTTATGCGCTCATAAAGTTCCGGGTCCTCTGTGACTATGTCCGGCGTCAAATACCATTCGGCGTTTGTATATTCATCTATTTTAGACATATAAATAAAGCCGTCCAAGCAAAAAAACTGATAATAAATGTCGCCAAAACGTGTGTATAACCCGCCATAAAAAGCTTTCAGCTCATTATTCTCAAACAGCCCGATTAACGGGGAGGTGCTTCCGCTCGTATTAGGTATCAGCGTTTCAAAAACTTCATAATTGTCACGGTAGAGATGGTATTGCATGACGCCCGCTTCAACTTCCCAACGGTACGACTGATAATCATCGGTATCGTTATCGCCGGTTTCCGCGAAAGACAGTAATGTGCCGGAAAAACTAAATAAGATCAGCGAAACAAAAAAGATGAAAATTTTATTGTACTTCAACATAAGC
>JAISWA010000241.1 GCA_031271275.1 Clostridiales bacterium
CTGGGCGATTTGGTTGAACTAAACGCGGCGGATAACCTTTCGGAATACGGGTTGGACGCGCCGTCACTGGAACTTCGCTTTTCCTCCGCCGAAAGCGACACGCACATACTTTTCGGGGACAGAATAAACGAGGACGGGGCGGAAAAGATTTACTGCCAATTCGCGGGAAGCGATCAGGTGTACAAGGCGGATTACGAAAGCGTACAGATTATGTACGGGCTTAACCCGCTTCCGTTTATCAACCGGTTTATCGCGCTTACGGATATAAAGGAATGCGCCGCCGTTGATTTCGATTTCCCCGGCGACCCGGAGCGGAATGTGCGCATCACCTTGGAACACGGAACCGCCCCGCCGAAAGAGGGCGAGGAAACCGGGACGGATTTTATTAACGCGACGGTCAACGGGCAAGCCGTGGAAGAAGAAGCGTTCAGGACTTTTTACCGGCTGATTATCGGGTTGATTTTTGACGCGGATATCGGGGAGTACGCGCCCGGGGAAGGAAGCCGCGCATTGTCGCTGACGTATACCATGACGGACGGCAGCCGGAACGTGATCCATTTTTATCCTTACGACAACAGCTTTTACGCGGTGGAGACCGAGGGCGAGCCCATACGGTTCGTTATCAGCAGAAGGACGGTGGAATTGATTTTTGACGCGCTGCCGGGGTTGCTCGGGGAGTGAAAAACAAGATTCTTCGCTTCGCTCAGCATGACGCGGGCCGTTATTTTATCAGGGCGAACAGTAAAAGATGCGCCGGGTACGCCGCGTAGAACAGCCATTTCATACTTGGTCCCCGCTTCCCGTTATAAAACGCGGCGAGTACCACCGCCGAAAGACTGGCGAACAGGTTCCAATAATGGCCGATAGATAGGAATCTTTGGTTTCCCGTTGTGACAAACCACCATAGCGCGTCGCCGTACACGGCAAGGCACAGGCCGGCAAGGGCGAGAAGCCGCAGGGGTTTGTTGGGCATGACGTAGACGAGCAAAACAAACAGGACGCCGAACAAATCGTAGTCGGTGTCCAGAAAGACCGCAAGATAACCAAGCGCCGCCGCGTAGGGTATGATTAATAATACCGACAGGCGGCTTTTTGCTTTTTGCAGGAACTGATAACTGTAAACGCAGAGCACGCCGAGGAATAAGGTGTAGAAGACATTGGTGCTTTCGATGAAAGAAATATCTTTAAAACCGTGCCCGAAGGCAAGGCTGAAGGGTATTTGCGAAATAAGCGCGAACAGCCCGAGCCGAAACAGGTATTTTTCCATACTGCGGGTATGGCGGCAGCTTTCGGCAATCAAAAACACAAACAGCACAAAAGAGGCGCGCCCCACCGTGCGGAACCAATCCGGCGCAAAGCCCGGGAACACCGCTCCGGTATGGTCAATCAGCATGGTTGCCAACGCGATAATTTTTAAAATAAAAGCCGGCATGTCAATTCCCCTTTAACATCTCCGCTATCGCTGCAAACTGCGTCAAGTCCATCGCCTCGCCGCGTATATCGGCGGGAAGCCCGATGTTAACAAGCGCTTCGGCGACGGCTTCTTTGGTGATATTTTGAAAATGCTCACGGTTATACCCGGCATACGCGCATAACGCGTTAACGAGCGTTTTGCGGCGCTGGTTGAACGCGGCGCGGATAACCCGGAATAAATTTTCCTTATCCGCCGCGACAGGCGGGGTTTCCCACGGCTTTAAGCATACCACGGCGGAATCCACGTTGGGGCGCGGAATGAAGGAATTGGGCGGCACATACGCGGCGATTTCAATTTCCGCGTGATACTGCGCCGCGAGCGTCAGCGCCCCGTAATCCTTCGTGGACGGCTTCGCGCACATGCGTTCCGCTACCTCGCGCTGTATCATAACGGTAATGCGGTCGAAACGAGGGCCATCCTCAAGCAGGCGCATCAAAACCGGCGTGGTGATGTAATAAGGCAGGTTTGCCACCACTTTAAGCGGCGCGCCCCCATAGGGTGAAAACAATTCAAACAAATCCAGTTTTAAAATATCCCCGTGGATGATGTGGACGTTTTCAGCGTCCCTGTACATATCGCGCAGCGCTTCAACCGTTTGCGCGTCCAGTTCCACGGCGGCGACATGCCCGGCGCGTTCCGCCAAAGCCTGCGTCACCGCCCCAAGCCCGGGGCCGATTTCCAGTACGCAGTCGTTTTCCGTGACATCCGCCGCCCGCAGGGTTTTTTCCAGCACATGGGAATCTACCAAATAATGCTGCCCCAATTTTTTACGCGTGTGCAAGCCGTAATGCGCAAGCACCGAGCGCGCGCCTTCACGGGTGATAATTCTTTTTTCAGAAAATTTGATAACCGCGCCTCCGTTAGAACGATGAATGGTAGCTATGACAGTACAAAGCGGCTCCGCCGCTTGTTTTCCGCAATTCGTCATAGGAAACTGCACCTTGCGCGTTCCGTTAGCTTCAAAACGGAACGCTGAAATCAAGCAGTTTCCTATGACATGAAAAAACCTTGTAAACGCAGGTCTACAAGGTTTTGTGAGTGGAGAATAAGGGACTCGAACCCTCGACCTCTCGGATGCGAACCGAACGCTCTCCCAACTGAGCTAATTCCCCGTTCGAAGCAGTCAAACGGGCAGTAGTATACAACGCCCGGCTTATAATTGCAAGAAACGAAAATTTATTTGATGGATTCAAGGTCTATAAACAATTGCACCTCGCCCTGCCCGATGTTTAATTTCTTCGCTATTTCGGGAACGGTCAAGCCCCCGTTATGCAATTCCATCACATGCTCATAACGCGTATTTTTTTCTTTTCTCTGCGATGCCTTGCGTGTTTGTTTTTGCTCGGGCGGCGTTTTTTGCGGCAGTACCCTGTTTGCAACGGGCGCGGCCGGGCGCGGCTCGGTAAGGACGGCGATTTCTTTCTTTTTTTCATCCAATAAATTATACAGAAATAACATCGCCTGATACTTCTCGTTTATTTCGTTCAACGCTATTTGCGAGGTTTGATTGATTTCGTTAAGCGCCGTGTCTGACGCGGCGTCTATCTTTTCTAAAGCGGTAAGCGCGGAATCTTCCTCAGCGGCGCGCGCGCGTTCCCTTCGGCGCATAACAACCATAGCGCACACGGAAAATATTGTAATAACCGCAAGCCCGACAAGGATTGATACCCATACTACCGTAGTCACTTAATCACCCGACTGTGCATTCTATATTGATACGTCAAACATACTGCTGCTTCCGGTTGCTTTCGGCGCGGCAGGCTTTTCTTCTTTTTTCCCTTTATTCTTCCGCCTTGACGCGTAGCCCCCGCTACCTTTTCCGTCCTGATCGACGCGGTTCTCCTCGGTTTTGTTGGTTTGTGTGACCTGTTGGTCCTGTATCTGTGTTTCGCGGTTCAACCGCTCAGCGAATTGCTGATGCGCCACTTCCGGGCGCGCAGCCTCGTTGGCGTGGGTGCGGTTGACTTCGGGTGTCCTTTGTACGATGAGCGTCATATCGAGGGGTAAAACAGCCATTTTAATCGCTCCCTTTCATTTCGCGGCGTTTTAAAATATCGCTATGCGGCTTAATGCGTGTCATCCTGAGCGAAGCGAAGGATATGCCACTATAAAGATTCTTCGCTTCGCTCAGAATGACATGGACGGTTGATCCGCTATATATCAATACGGCCCTACGGAAATTTTCGCGCCGTTGTTCCTGAGCGTACAATTTGAAAGCTCGTCGCGTACCGTCAACTGCGAGCTTCCAATCGTTACGCGCACACCGGGGCGTATGATTTTCTTCGCCGACACCGTGCCGGCATTTATGGTAAGGTTACGCTGCGCGGAGTCTATCTCATCTTGAAGTTTGCTCATTTTATCCCTTAGCGTCATTTTCATATTGAGCAGTTTGAGCAGCATATTCTTTTTATCCTCGTTCAACTGCCCTTTTTTCTTTAAATCGTTCAACGCGTTTATGGTTAAATCGAATTTTTCAAAATCTTTTTTTTGTTTATTATATTCCTCGTTTAGCTTACGGTAATTGGTCAACTGCTGCGGGTTATTCCCCGCCTCCACTTCCGTAGCCGTCCCCATGGGCGAGCCAATCGTAATCGCCGAAAGCTTATTCCCCGCGATAACGGAACCGCCTACCAAAAGCCCGTTCTTGCCGGAAAGAATTACGTCCCCGTCACATTTGACGATGCAGTTGCGTATGGAATCCGCCATGATATTTCCGCCCGCAGTCGCCTTGCAACTTTCTATAAACTTAGCGGTTATATCGCCTTTGGCAATCAGCTCGGCCTTGTCCGCCCCCTGCGCGCCGTTACCGAGAATGATATTTCCGTCGGTAATCAGCCTTGCGCCTTCGCAAACGCCCCTGACCTCAATATCGCCGGTAGCCTTTACGGTAAAGCCGGTAATTACGTTCCCGGAAACGGTAACCTCGCCGTTAAACTCGATATCCCCGGTTGAGTTATCCACGTTGCCCCTGATTTCCAGGCTCGGTGAAATATTGATTCGCCTGTCTGCGATAACAAGCTGACCGTTCACGTCCGCAATAAGGTGCAGCCCGTCTTCGGATATAATCGTGTTTTTTCCTTTTGGAATAGGTATCGGCGGTCTGCCTTTGGGATGCGGAATGACTCTGCCGTAAACATCGCTTCCGTCCTTGCCTTCCTTAGGCGGGATGGATGTCACCAACACGTCTCCCCTGTTACAGAGGCGAAGCAGCCCGAGCTGCCGGAAATTGACCGTGCCGTCGTCCATAATTTTAGGCTTCGGCCGCAGGTTTGAATTGTCGAAATGATACTGTAAAGAACCGTCTTCGCCGGGCGTCGGCTGCGTGCCTTCCGCCACTAAATATTTGCGCTCATAGCGTTTATTCCTGAGAATAGAATCTACTTTTTCCGTGTCCGCGGTTACAACACCCGCGGATGTAATAACTTTCATAACATCGTTGAGCGTCATAAGTTCGCCCTTATTTACCGGAGCGCTGAAGGTAATATACGCTTCCATCCGGTCGGCTGAAACTTCCAAAGCCGCCGACTCGTTTACCTGAACGATATGCGTGTTACTCGAAAGTTTTAACAGCAATTCCGGCGTTTCCTGCTTAAGCGATTCATTAAGCGCGACGAAGTCAACGTCGGCTATCCCATAAGACTCGATAAGCGCCAAAACTTCCATACGCGATACCCGCGGGCTGCCGTCGGGATGTCTTATGTACAAATATACGCCGTCTTCTTTGACTAAAATATCCAGTGTATTCTTTATCATGTTGTCATTTTCCATATGCGACCCCTCACTCCAATAATTTAGTCAAGAAAACAACAGCGCCTTATGTCTTCCAAGCTTCGCCTGCAAGCGCATCATCGCCTTAGAGTGTATCTGCGATATACGCGACTCGGATACGCCCATAATAAGGCTGATTTCCTTCAATGTCAGTTCTTCAAAATAATACAGGGTCACGACTTGTTTTTCCTTGTCGGATAATTTACTTATCGCGTCTGTGAGCGTGGTGTGAAGCTCTTGCTTATCCATATGCGTTTCGGGGGTTTCGACCGGTGCGGTCAGGTTGCCTGGGAAAGCGGACTCATAGTTTTGATCCAAATAATCGTCTAATGAGATAACCGAAAGTACCAACGACTTTTTGATAAATTCGTGTACTTCTTCAATGGAAAGCGATAATTTACCGGCAAGTTCCTGGTCTGTGGGCTCGCGACCAAGCTGCTCCTCAAGCTGCGTATACGTCTGCTCAAATTGCTTGTTCCGTTGGCGTAATGTGCGCGGAACCCAGTCTAACTTGCGGATACTGTCGATGATCGAACCCTTTATCCGTAAGGATGCATAGGTCTCAAACTTAACGCCTTTTTCGGGGTCGAACTTATCTATCGCGTCAATAAGACCAAAAATGCCGTAACTGATAAGATCGTCATATTCAACATGCTGACCGATGTTTAGTACCAACCGTCCGGCTACGTATTTAACCAACGGCGCGTATTCCAAAATGAGTTTTTCTTTTAACGCCGGTGATCGTGACGCACAGTACGCCTTCCAGACTTTGTCCATATTTTCCATTGCGGCGTACTCCACCTCTTTGCCTTTTTAATTTATGGAACCAACTCGTCGTCGGTAACCTCCGCGTAGTCTGCCTCCGATAAATTTCCCGGTTCATCCTGCGTTTCATCTTCCTGTTCCTGAATCTTTTGAAAAACTTTGTTCGAGAGGTAAATACGTACCATTTGTCCGATGACGTAAAAGATAACAATGGAGGCGGATACCCAAATAGACATCACATACAGAGAATCCCCTCTCAGTATGCATATAGCCGTCATCACAGCCGCCGCGAAAAGGCAAATATATATATGCAGTTTTTCCAATCGGCTCGGCATGTTTTACAAAACCCTGTTTCCATGGCCGATGGTCTTGATAAGAAAGCGCCCGTCCTCCGCGTAAAGCTCAACGGTCCGGCCGAAATCCGCTCCGGTTTCTTTAGCGAGAAGCGGTATGTTGTACTGTCTTAATAATTTAAGCGTAGCTTCCACATTCCTGTCGCCTATACGCATGTTGTCGTTGGTGGAATTAAAAGCAAACATCTGCGCGCCCCCCGCGATTTTAGCCTTCATCGCTTCCTTGCGCGCGCCAATCCTAACCATGTCGTCAATCATTTTTTTCATTGCGGTGTCGGCGAATTTGGCAAGGTTTGAACGATTGGCTATCTGAGTGGAATCCGGCAACATTATATGCGCCAACCCGGCTATTTTAGAATGCGGGTCGTATAACGCTATCCCCACACATGAACCAAGCCCCAGTGTGGTAAGCGCGCCGGGACTTTTTGTAACGTTAAGGTCGGCCATACCGACGATAATCATGTTGCCAGCCATTTCACTCGACTCCCAAAGCAGATAATATCGTCTTAAACGAAGGCATGTCCGGTACAAGCACAAAATATCCGCCGACATTGACTTGGTCCACGGCGAAAGACGTTTCAATAAATAACGCGCGGTCCGATACCTTGCCGAATTCTATCGCCGGCACGCTCAGAATCGCGTTGGCCATGTCAATGGAAAGGTACGGTATGGAGGGGATAAACGATTTGCTGGTCAAACCGGCAAGCGAGGTGAAGTATGAGCTTACCATAATATTCCCGATTTCCTGAAGCGCGGAAAGCTCGATTTCGTTGAACCAAACCTCGGACGTTTCCATCCCGTTCATAACAATTTCCACAAGCGCGTGGGCGGATTCCATTTTCATTAGGAACATCATGATACCGGTAATGTCTCCGGAAATCGAAACCAGAATGCCGACGATGGTGCTTTCCGGCCCTCCGATAAAATCAGCGACGTCTTTAAATTCCACCAGGTTTACGTTGGGTACAAACATATCCACTTTTCTGTTTAGCATCTTCGCGAGTGAAGTAACCGCGTTACCCGAGCCGATATTTCCAATCTCTTTCAGTATATCAAAATGCATGTCATTCCAATTACTGGTCATAAAAGCCTCCTTATATTGTGACATACGCCGTTTGTTTGCTTTCGTTATCGCATCCGTCCGGTTATGAGCGCTGCAGGTTTTTTCGCTGTTGATTGTATATGTACTGGATTATTTTATCCTGGTCCAACGTAGACATCGCGGCGAACTTTATCCGGTACTGGTTGGAAATCATCGCGTTGGGCAGTTCCTCCCTTCGCAGTACCTGCCCGAAAACAATGATCGACTCACTGCCAAGCTGAAGATTCGCTCTAATCATCGTGCCGTCGGAAATGATATTACGGGAAAGCATACGCATTCCGCCGCCGCCGAGGTCCCGCACGATGCCTTCCTTCGGAAACATCTCGTCGGTCTCGCCGTTTTCGTTTAACGGGAAAAATAAAATCGCTATCGAACAGTTGAACCGGAAAAAATCGCGTCGCTGTATTTTTTCGCCTTCACTGGTGAGCTTGAGGGAAACCAACAGAAAATTTTCCTCAACCAAATACTCGTTTACCTTAACAAAAAAGCGCAGTATACCCCGTTCCGTGGAAAACCGGACCGTACAGCCGCTCCCGACCGGTATCCTCACCGGTCTGCCTTGCGCAAACGGAACGTGAACCAATATTTTATTTTTATTTACGACGGCTTCTACCCGGCTGACATACGCTTTGGTCCAGTCGATTAAGGCAATCGAAGTCTCTAATGAAATGTCAATACGGTCGCCTGTTTTGATAGCGTCTATCAACATTGGCGTCAATTCCCCAATCTGCCGACTAATTTTAGTACGAAACTGCGCAAACCTGCTTTTTTCCCGACAGGTTTCATATCAAGCAGCTTATTCGCAATTGCCTCCAAACACCGCGCGCTGTCTGTGTTAGGAAACATCAGCGATACGGGCTGCTGCTTTTTGACTGCTTTGGTTAAGTGAGGGTCGTGGGGTATATTCCCCAAACTGGAAAGCCTTATGCCGAGAAAACGCCCGCAAACGCCGCCCAACTTCTCGTAAACGTCCACTCCCTCGGACGGGCTGTCTACTCTGTTGACTATCAGCTTAAATTCCGGAAGCTCCTCTTGTAAGCAGGTGTCTTTTACCGTTTTAATCAGCGCGTAGGCGTCCGTGACGGAAGTGGGGTCGGGGGTGGTCACCACAATGGCTTCCTGCGCCGCTTTCACAAAATTGACCACCGATTTTGAAACGCCCGCGCCGGTATCTATGAGGATGATGTCCGCCATTTCGTTTAAAAACGAGAAGCTGTCCACCAACACCGCCATCTGTTCCTCCGTGATGTTGGAAAGCGCCGTAAGCCCGGACCCACCCGAAAGGAACTGCACGCCCATCGGCCCGGTGGACATCGCCGCCTCAATGGAAACTAAACCGGACAAAACATCCCCGAAATTATATTTCGGGTTAACGCCGAATAATACTTCAATATTCGCCAACCCAAAGTCCGTGTCGAGCATGACTACCCGCTTGCCCTGACGGCGCATGTGAATCGCGATGTTGATTGCCACATTGGTTTTGCCGACGCCGCCTTTCCCACTGGTAATCGCGATAACCCGCGCGCTTAGTTTCGGGCGGCTGAGACTCGGTTGTATAAGCTGCTGTTTGCGCGCTTCAAGAATATCCACCGGCTCCGGCTGATCTTTCGTGCGGTTTTGAACGAGGCTGCGTAATTTTTCGGCTTGGTCCGTCATAACGCGCCGCCTTTCCGCTTAAGCGGCAAATCCCCGCTTGCGCCGAGCCCTAAAAGCGCCTTTGCCAACTTATCCGGTTTTACAATTTCGATATCATCCGGGACATTCTGTCCGAAGGTGATATACGATACTTTCCTTTCCGTTAAATAACAGATATTTAAAATGGAACCGAGCGTAGTGGTCTCATCCAACTTGGTAAAAATCAAATCAAAATCCGTCGCGGCGGTATAGGTGTTTACGATATTGATGAGGTCGTCATATTTCGTGGTAACGCTAAGTACGAGGTAACGTTTACTGTCGGGTATCCTGTCCAACAAACCCTTTAACTCGGAAATATTTCCTTCATTCTTATGTGAGCGGCCGGCGGTATCGATCAGAACCACATCGTTGCCCGGCGACATTTGGGCGAGACTGCTTTCGATTTCGTCGTTACCGTAAACGACTTGAACTTCAAGCCCGAGGATTTCGGCGTAGGTCTTAAGCTGCTCCACCGCGGCGATACGGTAAGTGTCTGCGGTGATTAACCCGACGCGTAAGTTATGGTTAAGAAAAAGTATGGACGAAAGCTTCGCAATAGTGGTGGTCTTGCCGACGCCGGTAGGCCCCATGAACACAACGGGCTGCGTTTCCTCGGTCGCATTATCGGTTTTAATAGCGTTGGGCTCGCCCAAAATGCCCATAATCGTATTATACACGATTTTTACAATCAATGTGATGTCGATTTTTTCTTGTTCGTCGATGGCGTCTACGTCTTCCAACAATTTTTCCGCGATTTCAGGGGTGACGCCCTGTTCCAAAAGCGATTCGTAGAAAATTTGTATCAGGCTGTTCTCGTATTTACGGGAGCGCGGGCTGCGCGCCATCTGCTCCGCCACGTTAAGCTGCGCGACGACTTTTTCCAGTAACTCCTCCGTCATATGCAATTTATTTTCCAGGCTCATTATCCGCTGCTGTTGGTCGGCGAGCTGTACTTCTTTCATTACCGTATCGGAACCGGCGCTTGGCTGCTCGGGTTCCTGTTTTTTGGGCGGGAGCTTTCCCAACGCCTCCCGCTGGTTTTCCAAACGCGCGTTCTCCCGGGCGAATAAATAGGAAGACGCGTTGCCCGAAGCGCTTTCGTCCCACATTTTTTGCAAGGAGGTTTTTTCCTCATACGCGGCGGTAATCACGAAAAGCGGCGCGCGGAACCACGCCATCAACCCCTTGTACGGCTTGCGCTTTATGCTCAGTATAATCGCGGAAGGTCCAAGCTCGTCCTTCACATGCTGCATTACGTCGCGCTCGGTCTTACCCTCGTATTTTTTTATCTTCATTATACGGTCACCATTCCGATGGATTGCACCTCAGAAGTCTGGTCTATCTCGCCATAGCTCAGCACGACCAAATCGGGAGCGATTTCTTCCACGAGCTGCTTGAAATACATGCGCACAAAGGGCGAGGTCAAAATAATAGGAGCCGCGCCCATGGTGGTAAGCTTGCCGACTTCCCGCTTCAAGCTTTCGAATATCTTTTGCGAAAGCTGTTGGTCTATATTGACAAAGCTGCCGACTTCCGTCTTCTGGATGTTGGAGGTCAAGGTCTGCTCAAGCTGCGGGTCCAAGGTGATGACCGTGTTTACGCCGGTGGAGAAAAACTTCTTTGAGATGGAACGGCGCAGGTTTTGGCGCACGTATTCGGTCAGCATGTCGGAGTCGCGGGTAATGGGCGCGTAATCCGCCAACGTTTCCAGTACCGTCACAAGGTCGCGGATGGAAATGCCTTCCTTTAATAACTTCGCCAACACCTTTTGCACTTCGCCGATGGACATCAGCTTGGGTATGAGTTCGTCTATCAGGATGGGGTGCGTTTCTTTTACGTTGTCAATGAGCTGCTGCACATTCTGCCTTGAAAGCAGCTCGTGCAAGTGGGAGCGCACCACTTCCGTAAGGTGCGTCGCGATAATCGCCGGCGGGTCTACGACGGTGTAGCCCAGTGCTTCCGCGCGCTCGCGCTGCGCTTCGGAAATCCAAAGCGCGGGCAGGCCCATGTACGGCTCCACGGTTTCGATACCGTCTATTTCTTCCTCCACATAACCGGAGTTCATCGCCATGTAATGGTCGAACAGTATTTCCCCGCTGGCGACTTCCACGCCCTTAATCAAAATGGTGTACTGGTTAGGCGAAAGCTTGATATCGTCCTTTAGACGGATGATGGGAACAATCGCGCCAAGCTCGAGGGCAATCTGCCGGCGAATCATTACGACGCGCTCAAGCAAATCCCCGCCCTGGCTCGCGTCCACCAGGGGGATAAGCCCGTACCCGAAATACAGCAGTATGGGGTCTACGTTTAACAAGGAAACGACGTTCTCGGGCCGTCTAATCTCGTCCGCCTCCGCGTCGTCGGTGGTGATTTCGTTTTCTATGGAAGCGATTTTTTGCCTGCGGCTTATGACAATACCGTAAAAAATCAGCGCGAGCCCCGCCGGGATAAAAATAAGGGGGGGCATCCTCGCGATAACGCCCATCATCGCAATCGTTCCGCCCGTTACCATAACGATTACCGGCTGCCCGAACAGCTGCTTTGTAAGTACCGAAGTCACGTCGGATTCCACCGTGGCTTTGGTGACGATAAGACCCGTCGCCAGGGAAATAAGCAGCGCGGGTATTTGCCCCACCAAACCGTCGCCGATGGTCATGAGCGTGTAAACCTGCGCGGCTTCGGCGAGTTCAAGGGGTTCGTTGCCGTTGCCGCCCGTCGCCGCAAGCGCCGTTCCGCCGATGATGTTGACCAGTGTAATAAAAATACCGGCGATGGCGTCGCCTTTTACGAATTTTGCCGCGCCGTCCATCGCGCCGAAGAAGTTGGCTTCGTCCTGTATTTTTTTGCGGCGTTCCTTTGCCTCGTCTTCCTCAATCAAGCCGGTGTTAAGGTCGGCGTCGATCGCCATCTGCTTGCCGGGCATAGCGTCCAACGTAAAGCGGGCGGTGACTTCCGCCACGCGCTCGGAGCCTTTGGTGATGACCATAAAGTTAACGATGAGGATGATGACGAAAACGATGATACCCACCGCCATGTTGCCCCCGGCTACGAAATCGCCGAACACGCGCACGACTTCGCCGGCGTAACCTTCCCAGAGGATCATTTTGGTGGTGGAAATATTCATAACGAGACGGAAAAGCGTCGTCATCAGCAAAATGGTGGGGAACATGGACATATCCAACGCTTCGGACGAATAGAGCGAATTAAGGAGGATGATAACCGCAAGGCCGATATTGATCATCAGCAGAAAGTCGATAACCGCGGTGGGAAGCGGAAGCAGAACAAAAACTACCGCCGCGAGCAGAATAATACCCAGTGTGGCGTCTCTTAATCTCATAAAGCAACGCTCCTGTGAAAATTAAAAACGTTTAAGGCTTATTATAGCGGAACGTAAGAAATAATTCTACAAAAGAATCAGAATTACGCCCGTAAGTACGCCCGCGAGCCAACCGCCCAGGTGGGCGAAATTGTCGATGCCCGGCGTCATGAACCCGAATGTCAGCCCCACCGCCGCGTAAACGACCATGTTAAAAGCGGTAAGCCGGTTCATGGGCCGTTTCGTTACCA
>JAISWA010000272.1 GCA_031271275.1 Clostridiales bacterium
TTGCCGTTTTCGATGGTGATTTCCATATCCTGAACGTCTTTGTAATGCTTCTCGAGCATTTTGGCGTAATCGTAAAACTCTTTGTAAATCGCCGGGTTTTCTTTTTGAAGCTCGGTGAACTTGTTGGGGGTGCGCACGCCGGCGACCACGTCCTCGCCCTGGGCGTTCATGAGATACTCGCCGTAAATTTCGTCTTCGCCGGTGGCGGCGTTGCGGGAGAATACAACGCCCGTGCCGGAGGAATCGCCCAGGTTGCCGAACACCATCTGCTGTACGTTGACGGCGGTGCCCCACTCGTAGGGGATGTCGTTCATGCGGCGGTATACGAAAGCGCGGGGGTTGTCCCACGACTCGAACACCGCGCTGATGGCGCCGTAAAGCTGCTCTTTCGCGTCGGAGGGGAAGTCTTTGCCCTGGTCGTCGCGGTAGATTTGCTTGAAGATTTCCACAATGGCTTTCAGGTCGTCCACCGTAAGCTCAAGGTCGCCCTTGTAGCCGCGTTTTTCCTTGTATTCGTCGAGGGTGCGCTCGAATTTGTGCTTGTCTACGCCGATAACCACGTCCGCGAACATCATGATGAAGCGGCGGTACGAGTCGTAGGCGAAGCGGGGGTTCGCGGCGGCGGCAATGGCTTCCACCGCCACGTCGTTGATGCCGAGGTTGAGGACGGTGTCCATCATGCCGGGCATGGAAGCGCGGGCGCCGGAACGGACGGACACCAACAGCGGGTTCTTGTTGTCGCCGAATTTTTTGCCGGTGATTTTTTCAAGCTGCGCCATGCAGTCGTCCACTTGCCTTTTGATGTCGTCGGAAAGCACTTTGCCCGAAGAATTATAAAAGGTGCAGGCTTCCGTCGATACGATAAAGCCCTGGGGGATGGGCAGCCCGAGGCGGGTCATTTCCGCCAGGTTGGAACCCTTTCCGCCCAACAGGTTCTTCATGGAAGCGTCGCCTTCCGAGAACATATACACATATTTATGACTCATTTAATTTTATCCTCCCTAATTTATACTTACTCGCCGCGCTTACTTTAAGGTGACTTTCGCGCCGACTTCCGCGAACTTCGCCGCCATCGCGTCCGCGTCCGCCTTGGGCAGCGCTTCCTTTACAATCTTGGGCGCGCCGTCCACCAGGTCTTTGGCTTCCTTTAAGCCAAGGCCGGTCAGTTCGCGCACTACTTTGATGACTTTGATTTTTTCCGCGCCCACGTCGGTCAGTTCCACGTCGAACTCGGTCTTTTCCTCCACCGGTTCCGCGGAAGCCGCCGCCGGGCCCGCCATAACCATACCCGCCGTCGCGGACACGCCGAACTCCGCCTCCGCCGCTTTGACGAGGTCGTTAAGCTCAAGCACCGTAAGCTCCTTTACGGCTGCGATGATTTCTTCAATTGACAATTTTGCCATTACTTTTTCATTCCTTTCGATGAATTACCGCGCCACGCGCGGTTCAGAAGATGAGTATTACACCCTTTAGCGTTACGCGCTTTCCCCGGCGGGTTCGCCGGATTTTTCGGCAATCGCGCTGATAACCCGCGCGAAAGACGACATGGGGGACTTGAACGAACCGAGCAGCCGCGAAAGCAGCACTTCCCTCGGCGGAATTTCCGCGATCGCCTTCATGCCTTCCGCGTTGTAAACTTCGCTTCCTATAACGCCGGCTTTAAACTCGAGCTTGGGCATCGCCTTAAACTGCTTGCTGATTAAACTGGCGGCGGCGGTGGCGTCGTCAAAGGAAAACGCAACCGTCGTCGGCCCGGCGAGGTACGGCTTGAGCCCTTCCGTCCAGGTGCCGTCCACGGCGAACTCGAGCATGGTGTTCTTGTACACTTTATAGTCGATACCCGCCTCGCGCAGGGTTTTGCGCAGGGCGGTGTCCTGCTCTACGGTGAGCCCGCGCGCGCTGACCAGTACCATGGACTTCGCGCGGTCTATCTTGTCGCGGATTTCTTTAATCACAGCCTGTTTCTTTTCCAGATTCGGCATTTAACATTTCACCTCCCTTCCCGCAGAAAATAAAAATAAAAAAGCCCGGACCCTATGAAGCCATAAGTCCCGGGCTGAATACGCAAAAAATACTTACGCGCAAACTCTCAAGCCTCGGCAGGGTTTACGCGGCAAGCCGCACCTGCTGTCTATGGCAACTGGGGGAGTATAGCGGCATGAACCGGGGGCTGTCAAGTGCGCGGCGCGAAAAAACGCGAATCTTTCGTTTGTACACTAATCTTTAACGTTTGCGCACTATTCATCCGCCATAATTAGAATAAAATTATTTTTGTGCAACTGTTACCGTGAAGGTAAGTTTGCGCGTAAGTTTTTTGGCTCTTATCACTTAAATTTAGTAATCGGGAGGATGAGTTTGATGAAGCGAATGGATAAATTTGTCGCATGGGTATGCGTTATCGCGCTGCTCACAGGCGGGTTTCCCCGTGTGGCGCTTGCCGCGCCCGGGGATGTTTTGTCCGCGCCGCAAAACCTCGCGGTGACCGAAGCGAGCAGCTACAGCGTGACCCTCTCATGGGACGCGCCCGCCGCGGTATACGACGGCGGCGGCGACGTGACCTACCGGGTAAGCTATGCAAAGGCCCAGGGCCAGGTAGAGACGAAGGACGTACCCGTGGGGGTAACGTCTTTCGAATGCAAATACCTGGATTATGACACGCGCTATGACTTTAAGGTGTACGCGGCGCAGGGCGGCGCGGTAAGCCCGCCCGCGAAATTGTCCTATTACACGCACGAGCCGG
>JAISWA010000027.1 GCA_031271275.1 Clostridiales bacterium
TCGATACGGCAGTTGACGTCGTCGGGAAGGTACAGATGCACATTGCCCATGGAGGAATGCGCGTCCACGTTCCCGTCCACCTCCCACGCCTCCGCCTTTACGTTGCCCGCGTTGGAGGAAAGCCTCGCCCCGCCGATTTTTCTGGCGGAAACCTTTACGTTGCCCGCCGCGGAGGTCAGGTTAAGCGAATCGGCTTCCTCGGCGTAAAGTTTTACGTTACCGGCGGAGGAATGCGCCTTGACGCTTTGTAAAACCTTCCCCGCGCATTGGATTTTTACGTCCCCCGCCGCCGCGTGAATGTCAAGCTCCGCCGCGCATTCCGAAATCAAAATATTCCCCGCCGCCGCCCGCGCTTTCAGCAAGCTGCCCTCGTGCCGGGAAATCCGCAGGTCGCCGGCGGTGCAGTCGGCGTCTATCGCGCCGGTGGCGTTATCCACGGACAGGTTGCCCGCCGTGGCGTGCAGGTTGGCGTTGTGGGCGCCGTTGTTGGTGTATTCGAGGCTGCCCGCGGAGACATGCACGTCGAAAGCGCTGAAACCGCAGCTGTCAATCCGCACGTTCCGGGCGGAATTTTTTATTTGCAGGCGCTCCCCGTGAACATCCCGCGCCTGCGTCGCGCCGTTGCTGACTTTGGCGAATATGGAGCCGCTAAAATCTAGCGGCACGCGGATGACGGTTTCGAGCTTTACGCTCAGGGAAAAAATAAACCCGAGGAAGAAGCGGGTTCCGTTTTCGGTCACGGTCAACTGCCCGTCGCGGCTTTCCACCGTGAAGCGGTCGTGCCTCGCGTAACCCTTGACCGACACGGATACGGAACCGCTTTGGGAAGAAGGCTCGAACAGGAGGTTGCTGTTGATCAAATCGATATGGATATTACGGATATCCGTAAAGGTTTTTTCGATATTGATTTCATAAGGCGGGTTGCCGAAGCCGAAACCGGACGACCCCTTTTGCCGCGCGGGCCTTGCGCCGGAAGCGGGCGGAACGGCGGCGGGCGGCGGCCCGTTATAGGCGGGGGAATGGTCGGTAGTTTCCGCCGCGCACCCGCCCGTTTCCCGGCCGGAGCCGCTTGGGGAAACCCCGCGGTCCGAAGCGCTTGCGCCGTATTCATTTAGGAACTGTTCCGCGATGGACGCGGGCTGCCCCAGATTGCGGCAAATATCTTCCTCGCTTAAGCCGCGCTCGGCGCCCTCCGTAAAATGGTCCGCGAAATCCCCGCAGATTTCATCCCGCAGCCCGGGGTCGAGGTTAGCGAGGCTGTTGGATAATTCCGTTAAAAAATCGTTCTTTTTCATTGCGGTTCCCCTTCCATATTAAACAGTAGTTTTTCCAGTCCGAGTACAAGCTTGCGCCACTCGGTTTCCAACGTCTCCTTTACCGACCTGCCTAAATCGGTGCAGCGGTAATACTTGCGCGGCGGGCCTTCCTGGGATTCCCGCAAGTAAGTCGTGACATACCCTTCGTCCTTTATCCGTTTAAGCAGCGGATAAATCGTGCCTTCGGAAATTTCGATATGGGCGGATATCGTCCCCACCAACTCGAAGCCGTACATGTCCTCCCTCGACAGTAAGCTGAGCACGCACAGCTCGAGGGTTCCTTTCTTTAATTGTGTGTTCGTTGTATCATCACGCTCCCTTCGGTATTATGTACGGCATACTACAACATATTGCACGGTACTGAGCACTGATTACACGAAACACAGGAAAAAAACATTCATTCTGTCTTATTGTTTTCATATTGCATAACAGGTTGACGTGAAGCGGACGCGCGAGTCTTATATAAGCATGTTATTTTGATTTTTGCCGTTGTCATTCTGAGCGCAGCGAAGAATCTTACCTACGGGTAAAGCAAAAGATTCTTCGCCTTCGGCTCAGAATGACAGCGAAGCAATTCCCATCGCGACAGCGGAAGCAATTCCCATCGTGACAGCGGAAGCAATTCCCACATTAAACGCTATCGTTTCGGAGTGATTGTTATGGCGACGCCGTCATCTTTTTATCACGATTCGGCGGAATATCTGCGGGTAAGGCTCGGCGGTTTCAAGCCGGAAATTTTACTGATACTCGGTTCCGGGCTCGGGTTTATGGCTGAAAAACTGGAAAACGCGCGGTACATACCCTATAACGAGATACCGCGTTTCAAGAATTCCACCGCGCCGGGGCATAAGGGAAGGCTCGCCGCCGGAACGTTGGCGGGGAAGCGCGTGCTCGCCATGCAGGGGCGCGTGCATGTGTACGAAGGGTACACGCCGGAGGAAGTCGCCTTCCCGGTGCGCGTCGCCAACCTGCTTGGCGCGGACAAGCTGTTGGTGACCTGCGCAAGCGGCGGCGTGAATACCGCGTACAGCCCGGGGGATTTGGCGCTGCTGACAGACATCGTCAACCTGACGCACACCGGGCCGTTGGTGGGTTTTGATATTTCCGATTTCGACGTGCGGTTCTTCGACATGTCCCATGTTTTTTCCCGCAGGGCGCGAAAAGTCGCGGGGGAAATCGCGCGGGAGCAAAACATCCCGCTGCGGGAGGGCGTTTATTTTTACATGCCCGGTCCCCAGTTTGAAACCCCGGCGGAAATCCGCGCCATACGGGCGTTGGGCGGCGATTTGGTGGGGATGTCCACCGTACACGAATGTATAATGGCGAAGCGCTGCGGAATGGAAGTGCTTGGGGTGGCGTTGGTTTCCAACATGGCGGCGGGGGTGCTTGACCAACCGCTAAGCGAGGGCGAGGTACTGGTGGAAGCGGAGAAAGCAGCCGGCAGGTTTTCGGAACTGGTGACGGCGGTGGCGGAAAAGTGGTAAGGGGGATTAAAGCATGATCGAACTGCCGGAAACCTATGTGTTGTCCGAACAGATAACCCATACGTTGGTGGGCAAAACCATACGGGAAGCGACCGCCGCGGCGAAACCCCACGGCTTCGCGTGGTACACGGGCGACCCGGCGCTGTATAACGGGAAGCTCGCGGGCAGGACCGTAACCGCGTCCAACCCCGGCACGGGTTATACCTGCGGCGGCAACACGGAAATCGTGTGCGAGGATATGCTGCTTGTGCTGAGCACGCCGATAAAATACCACGCCCCCGGCGAAAAACCGCCCAAGACCCACCAACTGCTGCTTGCGTTCACAGACGGCTCCCACATGAGCTGCACCGTGCAGATGTGGGGCGCGATGTTTTGCTTCCCCGCGGGGGAAAACGGTCTGCCGGAAAGCTTTGCCGCCCGGAAATGCCCCGCGCCTTATGAGGACGCCTTTGACGAAGCCTACTTTGAAAGTCTTTTAAGCGGGCTGAAACCCACGCTGAGCGCCAAGGCGTTTCTTGCCACGGAGCAGCGCATCCCCGGTTTCGGCAACGGCGTTTTGCAAGACGTCTTGTGGAACGCCCGCGTTCACCCCAAGCGCAAGCTTGAAACGCTGAGCGATGCCCACATGGAAGCCCTGTTCAACAGCGTCAAGACCACGCTTAAAGAAATGCGCGGCGGCGGCGGGCGCGATACCGAGCGCGATTTGTTTGGCAAGGCGGGCGGGTACCGTACAATACTTTCCAGTAAAACGCTGGCGCACCCATGCCCGGCTTGCGGCGGCGGGATTATACGCGAAGCGTTTCTGGGCGGGAATATTTATTTCTGCCCGAGCTGTCAACAGAAATGAGGTCATTGTTTTGGCATTGAAAAAAATCATAAAGGCTGAACTGGAAGCGTTCAAATAATATGGTAGACCACAATTCCAATATTCCGCTTTATCAGCAACTGGCAAACATACTGGAAACCGCCATGCACGCGGGGGAATACAAACAGGGAAGCAAACTTCCGTCCGAGAGCAAGCTGTGCAAAGAGCACGGAATCAGCCGCATCACGGTCCGTCAGGCTTTCGCGCTGCTGGAACAAAAGGGGCTCGCTTACGCGGTGCAAGGGAAGGGCACTTTCTCTAAAATGCCCGTTTTGGACCAACAGCTTATGAAAATTGTCAAATTCGGCAGAATGTTGGAGGACAAAGGGCTGCAGGGGCACTCTCAGGTGCTTTCTTTTAAAACAAAGGTACAAGACCCCAAGTACAGCGCGCTGATGCAAACGAAAGACGGGGAACCGCTTTGCCGTATGGAGATAATCGGCTGCGCGCAGGGCAAGTCAATCGTGTACTACTGTTCCCACCTGCTTACGGAACTGGGTTCGCGTATGTATGCCGCGGCTAAAAGGCGCGAACAAAAAAAAGAGGCTTTTTCCACTTTTGACCTCTATGACGAGGTGGGGCAGCGAATTAGTAAAATTGACCAAACTATTCGCGCCGTCAACGCGGGCCGGCGGATTGCCGGCATCCTGTCGGTACGGAAGAATACGGCGCTTATCGTGTTGGAGTCGATCGTTACGGATGAATACCAATGCATAATGGAGCATAAGATGGCATATTATTGCAGTGATAAATATTCTTTCCACGTTCTGCGCGAGATGTAGAAACAAGCCCATAACTTTTTACCTTATACACAATGCCCAATTGTCTTCAAGATAATTGGGCATTATATATTATATTTAACATTGCTTTTCATTCATATTTCTTAATTGACAGTCATAAGTAACAATATATAATCGGCATAACATGTTATAACATGTTATGCCGACTCATCATCGCGGACATGAAAGCGAAAGACAAAGGAGGTTTTGTCTATGCAAAAGGAAAGTCTTCGTATCCACTGTTCAAACGGGCATTTGGGGTTCGCTCCCACAAAGGAGGAGAGCTTCTGGATTGGGGCGGAGACCAAGCCCGACTACTATTGCTGTGATTCCGGCAGCGACGATATCGGTCCCGTACCTTTGGGCGCCGATAAATGCGCCAGTCATCCCGAGTGGCAGAAACACGATTTGGAGCTTATGCTTCTTGCCGCGCGAAAGCAGGGCGTCCCCATGATTATCGGCTCAGCCGGCGATACCGGCTCCGACAGCCGGGTGGATATGTACGTGGGGTTCATTCGCGAGCTTGCGAAAAAACACAACCTGCCCAAGTTTAAACTGGCCTATTTCTATTCCGAAATAGACAAAGAACTGGTTCGCGGACGCATGAAAGCCGGTGAGGAAATTGAGGGTCTTGACGGGCGGCACAGCCTTACCTTTGAAGAACTGGACGCAACCGACCGCATTGTCGCGGTAGCCGGTGTTCACCCCTTTATTAAGGCGTTGGAGCTCGGCGCGGACGTTATCATCGGCGGGCGCTCCAGTGACTGCGCCGTGTTCGCCGCGCCCGCCATTTACGAGGGCTTCCCCGAGAACATCGCCTATTACTGCGGCAAGGTGCTTGAATGCGCTTCTTTCTGCGCGGAGCCTTACGGCGCGAAAGAGACCGTCATCGGCACCATCACCAAAGACGACGTAAAAGTGACGGCTATGGCGCCGTTCCAACGCTGTACGGTAGCTTCCGTAGCCGGGCACGCCATGTATGAGCGCACCAACCCCTATTATGAGTATGTGGCGGGCGGCATGATGGACATGACCGAGTGCGTGTATGAGCAGTACGACGAAAAAACCTGCCGCATTACCAACCCCAAATTTGTACCCATCGAAGGCAAAATCAAAGTCAAGCTGGAAGGCTCGGGCAAAGTTGGAGAGCGTTTTATGGGTCTTGCCGGTATACGTGACCCTTATACCATCAAAAACATTGACAAGGTCATCCAATGGGCAAAAGACCAGGTGGAGGAACGTTTCGCCGGCACCGACTACAAATTAAGCTACCGCATTTTCGGGAAGAACGGCGTCATGGGCGACCTTGAACCCGTGAAAGAAACAAAGTCTCACGAGTTGATGGTCATTGTGGAAGGCGTCGCCCCGACCGCCACCGCCGCCGAGGAAATCACGATGATAGGCACGCGGCAGATTTTTTACGCGCGTCTGCCGGAAGTTAAGGGCACAGCCGGCACCGCGGCGTTTATCATCGACGAAGTCGCGCCCATATCCGCCGCATACGAGTGGACATTGGATCATACCGTCACCGTGGACGACCCGTTGGAACTGTTCCCCGTAACGTTAATTGAAATCGAGTGAAGGGTGGTTTAAAGATGAAAACAATGAAGTTAGTGGACCTTGCAAAGACCATCCGCAGTAAAAACGCGGGTACCGACCGCATCACCTTTGACATCATATTCCGCGAAAAGGCTGAGTACGATTTGGTCCGCAACAGCGGAGCGCTGACCAAAGGCACCGTAGCCGTGTTGTTTGGAATACCTGAGGACAGGATTGTTGACTTTGTGGAATTTGACCCCGCCTACGCCATAAAGTTTACCATCAACCGCCTGCGTCCTTCCGGCAGCTACGGCGAGGGCGACATATTCGGCTGTCAGCAGTACCCTCCTTTGTTGGACGTCGAAATCCCGGTGGAGTAAGTGAAATAAGGCAACCGTATGACTGGGGAGGGATAACCGTGTCGCCTATGATTCTTATTATCATAGTGCTGTATTTAGCAGTAACTGTCGCCATCGGGCTGATTGCCAACAAAAACGCGAAGACGGCAAGCTCTTTCCACGGGGCGGGGCTCGGCGTGCTCATGTGCGTAGCGGCGGGTACCGGGGAGTGGTTGGGCGGTACCTCTACCACCGGCGTGTCGGAGTACGGATATGACTTTGGCATTTCCGGCTCCTGGTACACCATAGCCAACGGCATAGGAATTATTTTTCTCGCAATTTTTTTCGCAAAACTTTACCGCAGTTTGGAAACCGTAACCGTTCCGGGGATTATAGGTCATTTCATCGGGACGAAGGCGCGCATTGTCTCCAGTATTCTTCTTACCTTTGTTATGCTCGCGGTCGGTACGTCCCAAGTGGTCGCGGCGGGTACGCTCGGGGCGGTTTTCGGCCTGGATTACGTTGCCGCGGTTATCGTGCTTGGGGTCGGTTTTATTATCTATACCTTGGCGGGCGGAATGATAGCCGTGGGGTATACCAATATGCTGCATCTGGTTGCTATGTACGGCGGCGTGATTTTAGCCGTTTTACTTGCCGGAAGCGATGTGGGCGGGCTCACGGGCATGAGAGAAGCGCTTCCCGAAAGTTACTTCAGCATGACTGCCGTTGGCGTGCCGAGGGTTTCTTCCTGGGTGATCGCGTCTCTGTTGGGCGCCTGCACGGCGCAGGCGGGAATTCAGCCGATTCTGGCGGCGAAGGATGTTAACGTGGCAAAGAAAGCGTCCGTCATCACCGCGTTTGTCGTCGCGCCCTTTGGTTTGCTTACAGCGTTTCTCGGGATGATGGCGAAAATAAAATTCCCCGATCTGGTTAGCGGAAAAGAAGCGCTTCCCGCGTTAATGATGTCGCTGAACCCGGTGGCGGGGGGCATAGTGCTCGCGTCTATTCTGGCGGCGGTACTCTCTACCATATCGCCTATCATCCTCGCTTCCGGCACCATGCTCACCAAGGATATCTACCAACGTCGGCTGCGACCCGACGCCACCGACGCACAGGTGCTTCGCGTGTCCCGTATTACCACGGCGGCGGCGGGCGTTATCTGCATTATTGTCGCCATTTTGATGTACGACAGTTCCCGCATCCTCGACATCGTCTATTTCGCCTACACTTTGCGCGGGTGCATGTTTGTGGTGCTGCTGCTTGGGATTTATTGGAAGCGCACCAGTGAGCGGGGAGCGATCTTCGGTATGCTCGTAACCGTGGCGGTCGGGTTCCTCTGGGTTTCCTTTAAAGCCGTCACAGGGACATACCCCATACATCCGGGTTTGAACGAGACCTACATATCCGTTATCGCCGCGCTCGTCTCCACCGTTATTTTCAGTTTTATATTCAAAAAACAGGCTCAATCGCAGCATTAAAAACCAAATACGCGAAAGGAGGATAATGAAACATGCCAACCGAAATCCTGTATATTTTAGTGTTGCTCGCGACCATCTGTATTGTGTTTATACCGCTTAAACGGCCGATATACGAGGCAATGTTCGCCGGTTACGTGGTAATGATTCTGATTACGGGTCAGTGGGCTAATTTCTTCACCTACATCTGGGCGACCACCACCAATACGCTTTTTTACGCGATTATCGCTTTCCTCGCCGTTGCGCAAATATTTGGCGGAACGAAGGTTATCGATACCTGTATTGAAGTCATCCTCTCCATCTTCGGGCGGATACGCGGCGGAGCCGGTTATGTGGCGCTGATTAGCAGCACCTTCATGGGAGCGCTTTCCGGAAGCGGCGCCGGCAATGTGGCGGCAACCGGGGTGTTTACCATCCCCGCAATGAAGAAATCGGGTTTCCCGGCGCACCTTGCCGCCAATGTGGAATCCGCCTCCAGTACGATGGGTAATATGATTCCGCCCGCCGGCGTCATCACCGCCGCGTTCGGCTGTGTGGAAGCCCTGTACCCCGGGCAATACACCATGTCCATGTTTTGGATACTGATGTGGGGCATCTCCGTTTGGTTTATCATTCAGCGGGCCATTACACTGTATTTGTTCTGCCGTTACTATAAGGTGGAACGCATGGCAAAAGAAGACATCCCCAAACTTTCAAACGCGGTCCGCAACGGTTGGAAGGCGTTATTGCTTCCGTTGGTCATTTTCCTTCCGTTCTTCCTCGACAACCTGTTAAGCCCCACTGTTTTTAAGGCGCAGATTGCCGGCGGCGCAAGCAGCGTGACGAGCAGCGTGCTGTTGTTTACCCCGGGACTCGCGGCGATATACGCCTGCCTGATTGTGTTTAAGAAGGTGGATGTGCGGCCTAAAGCCATCGTCGCCATGTTCAGCCAGCAGATTAAATCCATCGTTCCCGTAACCGCCACTATCTTTTTCGCTTATTGTATCTCAAGCCTTTTCGGCACCATCAACCTTGGCGAAGCCGTTGGCACTTACATCAGCTCGTTGGGCCTCAACTTAGTCGCTTTGGCCATATTGATTCCTTTGTTCTGCGCTAT
>JAISWA010000051.1 GCA_031271275.1 Clostridiales bacterium
GCACCATACTGGAACGCCCTTCGATTCTGCCGTGCCTGTACACGCACCAAACCGTTTCTACCAAAAAGCCGGTTACGGAGCCTATTAAAAATATCCAGAACGATTGGTAGATATCGTCTCGTTCCAAAAGCTTGCCTTTATTTACGTGCCGCTCTTCCGCAGCGGCATATCGGATACGCATCATTACCGATTCCCCTCCGGCAGGTTAAATCTTCATTTTATACTCATGACCGAAAATAAATTCACTTTTCGTCCGGCTTTCGGTTGCTCAGGAGCGAAAACCTGTAATGATTTCAAGAAAATGTTTTCGCTCTTGGGTATATAAGAGAGGATACGATATTTTTTAAAAAATGTTTCATAAAAATGTTTCGTTTTGAAGCGGAATAATACCTAAAGACTAATTTTGCCACGGTTGCGTGAGCGGAATGAACGTTGTATAATGCGGACAGAATAAAGGAAGCGAATGCGTAGACACTCGTTCCTTTTGAAAAACAAGCCGGGCGGTTTGACCGGACGCAATCTTTAAAATCGAATTACGTCAAAAAATAAGCCATTCCTTGCCAGGGGCGGCTTATTTTTTGTTGTGTTTATTTGCTTCTTATATTCCTGCAAACGTAACGATAATCGAAATCACCGTTCAAACAGCCTGCGGTACAAACCTTTCGCCGCGAGCAGCTCCTCATGGCTGCCTGTCTCCGCGATACGCCCGCCCTCCATTACGATAATTTTATCCGCGCCGGTGATGTTGTGTAAATTGTGCGTGGTAATCAAAATCGTATGCTTCCCCCGCAACCCGTAGATGGTTTGCATGATATTGCGCTCGGTTTCCGCGTCAAGCGCCGAGGTGGCTTCGTCGAAGATAATTACCGGCGCACGGCGTATCAGCGCCCTTGCGATGGCAATGCGCTGCTTCTGCCCGCCGGACAACGACGCGCCTTTTTCCCCGCAGGAGGCGGCGTATTTTTCCGGAAGTTCCCCGATAAAGGTATCGGCGTGTGCGGCTTGCGCCGCCTGTTTTATTTCCGCCTCCGTCACCTCATTGAGCGGGCGGTTCGCCCCGAGGGCGATATTTTCCCCGATGCTCATGTCAAAGAGCTTGCAGCTTTGGTCCACATAGGCGAACCGTTTCCGCCAACCGCGGATTTTATTTTTGTCAAACGCCGCGCCGCCGATTTTTATATTCAGCCCGTCCCGTTCGTAAAACCCGCCCAACACTTTCAGCAGCGTGGATTTTCCGCTTCCCGACTCGCCCACGATTGCCACCATCTCATTTTCTTTTATTTCAAAGCTGACGCCCCGCAGGGCTTCGCCTTCCGCGGATTCATAAGAAAAACGCAAATCCTTTACCGCTATCGAATAGCCCTGCGTTTCTATTTCCGCCTCCGGTTCCTCTCTTTCGTCCCCGCCTTCGCCCAGCAATTCGCCGACCCGCTTCACGGCGGCAAGGGGCGCCTGCATGTCCGCCCACGCGCCGCCGATACCCGACATACCCACCGCGATGGTTTCACACAGGGACGGAACCATCATCAGCAGCGGGAAACCAAGCTGCCCCGTGGCAACCAAATATCCCCCGATGGCGAACACGCCCGTCAGCGTAAACCACCCCTGCACCGTGGTAAAAAGGCTCTGCCAACCGGAAAGGAAGGCTTTGCGGAAGGACAGCGCCTTCAGCTTGCCGTTTTCCCTGTCATAGCTTAGCAGCGCCCGGTCCTGCGCGTTGTACGCCCGTATGGCAAGCGCGCCGGAAAATATGTTGGAGATGGATTTTGTCGCCCCGGCGGTGGCGGTCAAGGTTTCCTCGCCGATTTTCCCTAAGCTTTTGGCGAACCGCGCCTGAATAAACGCCGCGAGCAACCCCACGGCGACGGAAGCGAGCCCCAACCGGTAGTCGATGGCAAACACCACCGCTCCGCAAAAAACGATGTTAATAATACACATAAGCAGCGGGGACAGCGCGTTTCCGTATAAGTCCGCCGCCGTGTCCGCTTCGGTGTTTAGGGCGGAAATGCCTTCGCCGGAATGGGAGGACATGGACTTTTCTATGCCGGTTTTGACAAAACGGCGGAACATCGCCTGCTTCAACCGCTTTATGGCTTTTATTTCGCTTTGCACATAAAATATGATCCCAAACCCCGTTATGGGGAAAAACGCGGCGTACATACCGAGGAACACCAGGACGGATAACAGGATTTCATTTTCCTGCGCCGACAATATCCCCCGGGTGATGCGGTTAAGTAAAAAAGAACCCATCAAGGAAGATATAAAGCCCTGGGCGCAGTAAATGAAAATGCCGATGATATACGCCCACCGGTACGGGCGCATGAAAGAAAAGATTTTAACGATGTGCTTGCGCATGGGAATCCTCCTCAAGGTACAGCGACTTGTATTCCGGGCAGTTTTCCATCAGCCCGGCATGGGTTCCTTCCGCGATTAAATGACCGCCGCTAAGGACGAAGATATAATCGCAGGCGTCTATCGCCGCCGGGCGGTGCGCCACCATGACGACCGTTTTGCCCTCCGTCATTTTAAGGAAGGATTGTAAGATTTCCGCTTCGGTCAGCGGGTCGAGGGCGGAAGTCGCCTCGTCAAACAACACTACGGGCGCGTCCTGCAAATAGGCGTGGGCAATGGCAAGCCGCTGACGCTGTCCGCCGGAAATATTTTCCCCCGCTTCGGAAAGCAACGTGTCGAACTTTTGCGGCAGGTCTTCGATAAATTCCAGAATACCCGCGCTTTCGCAGGCGGCGCGCAGTTTGTCCTCCGGATAGCCGCCAAGGTTTTCCCGTATGGTTTCCGGGAACATAAAGCTGTCCTGCGGGACGTAGGCAAGTTGATTACGCAAAGTCCTAACCGGCATATGGCGGATATTGCCGCCGTACAGTAAAATATCCCCGGAGGACGGCGGATAAAGGGAGAGCAGCAGTTTAAGCACCGTGCTTTTTCCGCTGCCGCTATGCCCCACAAGCGCCGCGCGGGAGCCTTTTTTTATGGAAAAGGAAACATTTTCGAGCACGGGCTTGTCTTCGCCGTAAGCGAAAGAAACGTGATTAAACCGGACGGCGGTTTCATTTGCGGCGGAGCCGCCCGGTAAAGTTTCTTCCGCCGCGGGCTCGTCCGCCGAATTTTCCTCCGTGCCGGTCATATGGGATAAAAGTTTTTCGGAAGCGGCGGCATTGTGCCTGAGCGTATTCATCTGTTGGGACAGCATGGCAAGCCACGAGCCCGCTACGCCGGAAACGGAGGTAAACGCGACAAACTCGCTGACGCTCATTGCGCCGGCGGCAACGCGGTAACCCGCCGCGGCGTAAATAAACAGCAGCGGCAATATACTCGCGAGCATTCCGGACATAATAAGCGTAAGGAACGATTGCAGGTAAGATTTATTCGCCGCGTAGAATTTGTCGTAAGCGGCAAGGTAGCGTTCCTCCATTGCCTGCTCGAGGGAGTACGCGACCACGGTGGGGATGTTTTGCAGCGAATCGTTGACCACCGCGTTAAACCGCGCCCTTTCCTCCGACATGACGGCGGCTTTTTTCTGAATGGGCGCGGAAATCTTAACCTGCAGCAAGGTCAGCAGCGGGAACATGATAAAGAATATCAGCGTAAAAACGGGTTGTATGGTGAACATGTAGATGAAAACAATCACCACGTTTAAAAATTCCGACACAAAATTCGGCGTATTTTCAGATACGAAGCTCACCGCCGAGGGCAAATCGTTGGCGTGGACGGAAAGCAGCTCGCCGCCAATCTTTTTGGAAAAATCGGAAAAACGCACACGCGTAAAATGTTTCGCGAAATTCTCACGGATTTTATAACCGGTATTCCCGGAAAAGCGCCCTTCCAGAAATTTATGAAGCGCGGCGGACAGGGCGCGTATTCCCATGACGGCCGCCATCACGCCGAGGAACCGGACGAACACCGCTACGTCAAAGTCCAACGCGGCTTGGCTCAAGTCCCCCGTAAATTTGTGCGTCAGCACGCCGCATACGGAGTAGGCTGCGGCAAGCAGCGTGTACGCCGTCAGAAATCCGGAGATTTTCAAACGGTTTTGCCTGACGGTTTTAAAAAAAATCTTCATTGAACCCTGCCCCTTCCTTGTATTTGTAATATTCGCATATAATGATTGCCGCGTCTACTGATTTTCTTGTGCGGGTGTGATATAATGAAAAAGATTTAAACCGGATATAATGAAATATTAATGACATACAATAATCACATGGAGGAAATCCGGATGGGCATAAAGGAATTGGTTGCCGTCATCGATCGCGGCAGAAAATTGTACATTCAAATGCACCGGCCGCCGGACCCGGACTGCATAGCGTCCGCGTCGGTGCTTGCGGACATGCTGAGCGAGGAAGGGTTGAAACCCCGCATCGTGTATACGGGGCTGATTCGCAAACCGGAGACGATGGAGCTGATTGAAGACCTGGGGATTAAGCTTATACGGCTTGACATCGAAACCAATAAGGATTTGGTAACCCCTAAAGACCAAATCATCGTGGTGGACTGCCAGAAGGAAAACAGCAACGTCTCCCACCTGCAGGGCGAGTACATAGCGTGCATCGACCACCACCCGGAGCTGGCGGAAAAAACCTATCGTTACGAAGACATCCGCCCGGAGTTTGGCGCGTGCGCGAGTTTAATCTATTCCTACGCGGTGGAATACGGCTACGAAATTTCACCGTTGCAGGCGGCGCTTTTGATTTACGGAATACGCGTAGACACCGCCGACCTGGCGCGGCGCAAATACATGCGCGACATCGATTTGTTCTGCGAGCTGTATAAAATCGCGAACCACGATTTGCTTTCCAATATCGGAAAAAACAGCATCCGGCCCGAGGACATCAGCACGACCATCATGGCGTATGAAAACCTGACGATTAAAAACAATATCGCGTACAGCTTCGCCGGGGAGGACAAGGCGAAGGAATCCCTCGCGGAACTCGCCGACAAGCTGATTTCACTGGAGGACGTGGCGTTTGTGGTGGTGTACAGCCGGTGCTTCAACGGCTACAACTTCTCGGTGCGGTCGCAGCTTAGCACCATGCACGCGGGCAAGATTGTGAAATACGCCTTCGCGAAAATGAAGGGCGACGGCGGCGGTCATATGTCTATGGCGGGCGGGCTTGTTCCCAAAGTGGCGTTTATGGACTTGGTGGGCGGAAAGGCGATAATGGAACGGGTTATCAACATGTTTGACGACGCGTTTGAAAACGTGAAGATGGACGACGGGGTAAACTCGGTGTGATGCAGGGCGCACCCTGAGAAGACTGACCGATACGCAGATAAAAAGCCGCTTTTTTACGAGCGGCTTTTTTGTGTTATAGGAAACTGCTTGATTCCAACGTTCCGTTTTAAAGCCAACGGATTTGAATTATAGGGCGGACCTAATTTCTCCCTCTCCCGAGCAGGCGGAGGATGCGCAGAAAAATATTGATGAAATCCAGATAAAGTATAAGCGCCCCGTAAATCGCCAGATTGCTTTCAAGCCCGATTTGGGCTTCTTCGACTGCGTAACCGCCGTCCGCGTTCCCGCCGCCGAGCGCGGCATGGGCGTAGAAATTTTTAATTTTATTCGTGTCATACGCCGTAAGCCCGAGGAAGATGAACAGCCCCACGACGCAGATGATAAAATCGAGCATACTGTTTCCCAGAAAAATATTGACGACCGATACGATTATCACGCCGAACAAGCCCATCATTAACAGGCTGCCTATCCTTGAAATGTCGGATTTGGTGACAAGCCCGTATACCGCCATGATTCCGAAACTCAGCGCCGTAATGCCGAACGCGAGGCCCAATGTCTCGCCGTTACCGGCGTAAAACAGCGCCACAAGCCCGACGGTAAGGCCGTTTATCATGGAATAAAGCAGATAAAGCAGTATGGCGGTGGCGGGCCTCATCTTGGCGATACGGGCGGAAATGAACATGACGATCGCGAACTCCGCGATAAAAACGATGAACACCGCGTTGTACAAACCGGCGATCATACGCGCGAACGCGGGGCTTGACTGGATACCCACCACAATAAAGAACGTGGTGAGGCAAGTCACCAACAGCCCGACGAACATCCAACCGAATACTTTTGCCATAAAACCGTTAACGGCGCTTTCGTCCGCGCCTTGTGTATAGACCACGTTGTTGTCGTAATAATTTCCCTGCATTAACCAAACCTCCCTTTAAGATTTGCGCAAAGTATAGCACAGCGTAAAACCGTGTTGCAAATAAGCGCTTTGTTCATTATACTGCAGCGATCGTTTAAACATTAACGCCGCCTGTATAATACAAATATATACGGGGCGTTTGAAAAAATTACTGGAGGCTGTCATGAGCAAAAACACAAGAAGGATTGCCGTAATCGGCGTTACCGCCGCGCTGTACTTTGCGCTTACCCTTGCCTTTCAGGGTCTTTCTTATGGGAATATTCAGTTCCGCATATCGGAAACCCTTAACCTGCTGGCGTTTGTCAATCCGGTTTTCGCGCCCGGGGTCATCTTGGGCTGTCTGCTTTCCAATATGTTCTCTCCGTTCGCCGCCGCCGACATGATCGTCGGTACGTTGGAATCGGCGTTGGTTATGTTTTTTGTCATCCGCACAAAAAAACTTACGCTGGCGTGCCTTTACCCGGTTATCGGGTGCCTGATCATCGCGGTGGAAGTCATGTTCTTTTATCTCGACCCGCCCCACACCTTTGTTCAATTTTTATTGTGCGCGGCGTCGGTGCTGTTCGGCGAGGCGGTGGTGATGTTTGGCGCGGGGTTCCCGCTGTTTAAATTCGGGATATTAAAGAACGAGAAGCTGACGGCGTTTTTGAAGTCATTGTAATTACGCCTCCAACTTCATATCCCCCGGTTTAATCCAGTTCTTCTTCCGCATCCATTCCGAAACCGCAAGGCTTATGATGGCGGGCAAAATGAAATGCGTCAACGCGATTTGCAAAAACGCCGCGGGCGAATATCCCGTTGCCGTAAGCATACCGAACTGCCCCACCAGTCCCGAGGTTCCCATGCCCGCGCCGGACGGGATGTTTTCCATTTTAAAAACCGCCGAGGATATCGG
>JAISWA010000126.1 GCA_031271275.1 Clostridiales bacterium
TTGAAAATTTCGTCCACGACCAGGGAAATGTCGGCGAAAATATTCCTGCCGTAGGTAAACGCCTGGTCAAACTGCGTGCTGTTGGTGATGGTGAAGTCATACCCCCGGTTGCGGTACCACTCCGTAAAAACGCGGTTTAGCGTCAGCGAAATAATCGCGAGCACGTTGGCCTTTATCGTCTCTGCCGGCCAGGTGGAATAAATCTCGCTGCTCGCCGCGTTCTTAACGTAGTCCTTAAACGGAACCCAGTAATTTGGCGCGGAAGCGTCTGCGGGGACGCCCGCGTGCACGATAATATACTCGGGTATCACCGGCTCGGGCAGCACCACAAACCCCGAAGACTGCGGCAGTTCCTTTACCGTGTCCTCGGGGGTTTTTTGCGGGTAAACGCCGTAAAGGGTGTTCGGCGGAATGATAATCTCCTCATATTGGTCGGGCTCTCCGGGATAAAGGAATACGTCCTGATACGAGACTTTCGAGGGCAAAATCTGCACGCCCTTTATTTCCACATCGTCGAACCCCCGCGCCTGTACGTTGATGTCGTAAAGTCCATAGGGCTGCGGTTGGTCCGGCTCAAGGGAATAATCGATTGGCGGCGCGGGAAGGGTGATTTCCAACGTCTGTCCCGAGTCGTCCGTTGTCAGCTCGTCAAGCATTTTATCCGGGGCTCCGCCGGCAAAAACCTGTATGCGCGCGCCGCTTACGGGCCGCCCGACCGACTGGTCATACGCCGAAATTTTCAAATATCCGTCCATCGTTAAAACCCCCGTGGAATCTGTATACGCCTGCGCACATATCATCTGCTCAACCGTAATAATATGTTATGAAGGGGGGTACGCAATTGATACCCATAAACCCGCCGCCCGCAACCGCCCCGGGGTATGGCGCTACGGTTTTTTTTATCGAGGAAGCGGCGCTGCGCCCCTTTATCGGGCACTATATTTATCTTTGGCTCACCCATCGCCGCCGCAGCTTTTGGTTTTACCCCACGGGGGTCGATAGCCGTTACCTGTACGGTTACGTAAGGCGCAAGGGGGTATGGGTCAGCGTCAGGGTCAGAATGGACAGGATAGATAATTTTCATTGAAGGCAACCTCTATAAGCTCAAAAAGAAACGGGCGCGAGGAGAACGGGATGAACCGCGTGAAAACGCGGACGCGCGGTTATGAAACGCGCACGGCTTTGGGTGCGCGATTCATGCGCGGTTTTCGCGAAGCGAAAATTCAGAAGCGAAGCGAACGCCCGCACGAGCGGATTTTTTGCAGAGGCAAAAAATCCACAGTAGTGCCCGAAAGATATCGGCGGCGCAAAGCGCCGTTCCCGCGAAGCGGGAAGCGTGAGACCGTTTCATCAATTAATATTACATCAACACAACTGTAATATTAAGAGAGGTTGCCCGAAGATTCTTCGCTTCGCTCAGAATGACATGGTGGATTATCAGAATGACACGATGAATCGCGGGATGACACAACGGACCATCGAAATGACAGAGAGGAAGGCGGGTGATTTACCTGCAGGAAGTCATCGTCAAATACAACGGGAACATCGCCGCGCTCGGGTACGGCACGGAAATCTTGAGCGACAACTACGCCATCCTTACCCTTCCCGAAGCGGAAATCCCAAGGCTCAGGAATTTTGTTGAAATAGAATACATAGAGCTGCCGAAGCGCCTTTCCTTTTCCATACTCGAATCCGCAGACAGCGCGTGTATTCCGGCGGCGCAGCGGGAGAGCGGCTATAACTTGAGCGGCGAGGGCGTACTGGTCGCCGTGATAGATTCCGGCATCGACTACCGCCATCCGGACTTTATAAACGACGACGGCACCTCGCGCGTTCAATATATATGGGACCAGTCCGTGGCGGGTACGCCGCCGAAAGGCTTCCTGCGCGGGGCGGAATATTCCAACGCGCAAATCAACGCGGCGCTCGCGGCAAGGGAGCCCTATTCGGTGGTGCCCCATCAGGATTTTATGGGCCACGGCACCGCCGTCGCGGGTATTGCCGCCGGGAACGGACGCGCTTCGGGCGGCGCGGAAAAGGGCGTCGCCTATGCCTCGGCGGTTATCGCCGTAAAACTGGGCGAGCGCGAGAACGGGCGCTTCTCCCGCACCACGGAAATTATGCGGGCCGTCAAATATGTCTATGACAAGGCGCGGGCGATGAACATGCCGCTTGCGGTCAACCTCAGCTGCGGCACCAACGAGGGGGCGCACGACGGCGATTCGCTGTTTGAGACTTACATAGACGCCATGTCCGACCGGTGGAAGGGCGTTATCGTCGCCGCAAGCGGCAACGAAGGCGCGGCGCGGCACCATTACCGGTACCAAATCAGCAAGGGCGAGCCGGTGGACGTCGCTTTTTCCGTCGCCGCGAAACTCAGCGCCCTGACGGTGGGCGTTTACAAAAACTTCGCGGATACGTTCACCCTCGAATTAATCGCCCCGAGCGGCATCGCCACCGGTGCGCTGGAACACACCGCCATCCCGCGTCTGGTCCATTTTGACGGCGTTCTGATGCGCGTCGCCTACCGCCAGCCCACCCATTACAGCATGAACTGCGAAGTGCTGCTGAACTTGGAGGCGGAAAGCGAGGGCGGCGAAATCACCCAGGGCGTCTGGACGCTTAAAGTGACCGGCGTGGAAGTGGCGGACGGGAAATTCGACGTGTGGCTGCCCACGGTGGAGGAAGTCTCAACCCGCACGGCTTTTATGGTTCCGTCTTTGGAGACCACGCTTACGATTCCCTCGAGCGCGAAAAAAGTAATCACCGTGGGCGGCTACGACGCTTCCACCGGCGGAATCGCGCCTTTTTCGGGGCGCGGGTATACGCGGGAAAATATTTACGCCAAGCCCGACCTCGCCGCGCCGGCGGTCAACGTGCGAAGCTGCCGGGCGGGCGGCGGGTACGGCCAGTTCACGGGGACCAGTATCGCCGCGCCGTTTGTGACGGGGGCAGCCGCGCTGATGATGCAGTGGGGCATCGTGCG
>JAISWA010000158.1 GCA_031271275.1 Clostridiales bacterium
AGGATTTCCGCTTTGGAAGCGCCGCTGCAAAGCAGCATGATTTGCCCGCTCATCATGATAGGGCGTATGCCCATCGTCAGCGCGTGCCGGGGGACTTGCTCCAGGGACTCAAAGAAACGCGAATTGCTTTGCACCGTGATTTCCGTCAGCGCCACGTAATTGGTGCGGGAAGTGAAGGATTCCGACGGCTCGTTAAAACCGATGTGCCCGTTCGCGCCAATGCCGAGTATTTGCAGGTCAACGCCGCCGTAGGTTTCGATTTCCCTGTCGTAGGCGGCGCATTCCGCCGCGGGGTCGGAAGCCTCGCCGTTGGGGATGTGCGTGTGCCCCGGGCTTACGTTGACATGGCTGAACAATTTCTCCCTCATAAAATAATAATAGCTCTGCGAGTCGTTTTGCTTTATGGGGTAATACTCGTCCAGGTTGAAAGCGTTCATTTTTGAGAAATCCAAGCCGTTCTCCCGGTGCATACGGATCAAATTCTCGTACATGCCCTCGGGCGTTCCGCCCGTGGCAAAGCCGAACACGCCTTCCGGCCTCTCCCGCAGCGCCTCGGCGAAAACTTCCGCCGCTTTCCGGCTCATCGCCGCGTAATCCGGCTCGATTAAGAGATTGATGTTGGAATGCATAAATATCCTCCCGTTTCTTATAATACTGTTTTATGGTAATTTTACACCTTTGTTTCCCTGCGCACAAACGGTTTCTCAGCACGCCGCCTCTTTCTTACGCCCTTTGTAGCATACCGGCGCAAGCCCGGCTTCCCCCGCGAGGCGGCGGGCGGCGTCAAAGTTACGCGCGAGGTCTTCCGCGCGGTGGGCGTCGGAACCGAAGGTGACGTGCCGTCCGCCCAGTTCCCGGTAGCGGCGCAGCACGCGGAACATGTTCGCCGCCGCCGCAGGGTCGTTCAGCCGCTTGGTGTTGAGCTCAAGCACCTTGTCCCTTTCAATCAGCGCGTTAAACACCGCGTCGTATTCCTCGGGGTAACGCTCGTATAAAACGTTCTTCTCGGGCAGGGGCGAATACCGCGAGATGTAATCGATATGCCCCAACGCGTCGAAAAAGCCGTTAAGCGCAATCATCTCCCGGGTATATTCCAACATGCGGCGGTAGGGGTCGCCGGGGGTGTTTTGGTAAAAATCGCCGTTGTACAAATCCCAACCGTCAACAAAATGGACGGAGCCGATAATAAAATCGAGTCCGTCCTTTAAGGCAATCTTTTCATTTGCGCGACGAAACGCGGCGGTAAGCCCTATCTCAAGCCCGAGCGCGACGTTTTCGCTTTTGTACCGCGCGAAGCGCCCCGGATAATCATGGATATCGGGGAGTATGTAATCGTGTTCCGCGCGGGGAATGTCGTTCGCGGTCAAATCGCAGCCTTCGCGCGTCGGCGTTACAAAGTCCACATGGTCGGTGAAGCAGCAGCCGAAGCCCTTACGGCTCAAAACCTCAATCGCTTCCGCGGGGTCCATTTCCGAATCGAGCGAGAGGATACTGTGGACATGCGCGTCAAACAGCATAATATACGCCCCGGATCAGCAGCCGTTTTCGAAAGTCTCTGCCAAAATTTCCTCCGCGCGGGCTTTTTCCACATCCTGCGACAGGATAAGCTCGGAAAGGATGATCTGCTTCGCGGTGGTCATCATCTTTTTTTCGGCGGTGGAAAGCCCCCGCTCCCGCTCCCGCACGAGCAGGTTGCGGAAAACCAACGCGACCTCCGACAATTTGCCGGATTTGATGCGCTCCATGTTTTCCTTATAGCGCTGGTTCCAATTCTCCGGCATGTCGATGGGTTCGCCGATAATGCTCGAGATTATCCCCAGTATTTCGTCCTTGGCGTAAATCTCGCGAATGCCGAGGCTTTCCGCCTTACCCGCGGAGATCATAATCTTTAAATTGCCAACGGGAATACGCAGCACATAATAGGTTTGAATATTACCGTCCATTTCCTTTTCTTCCAAATCCTCAATCACACCCGCGCCGTATAAGGGGTATACAATCTTATCGCCTTTACTGAACATGCCGCGCCTTCCTTTCCCGCTGACGAATACACTCTGTGCGTTATTCATAGTATAACACATTTTTCGCGGAATAAATCGGATAAGCGTTGCCAGTCGCCAACTAATTTATACAGGGAACTTTTTCTTTCTCCATTCCGCCTTGTTCGTTTGCCGCTGACGGGCGATGGCGAGGGCATCCGCCGGAACGTTCTCCGTTACGGTGGAGCCCGCGGCGACAAACGCGTTCTCCCCCACCTCCACCGGCGCGATTAAATTGCTGTTGCAGCCGATGAACGCGTTATCCCGTATCACCGTGCGGTGTTTGTCTTTCCCGTCATAATTAACGGTAATCGCGCCGCAGCTGTAATTTACCCCCTCGCCCACGTCGGCGTCGCCGATGTACGCAAGGTGTGAGGCTTTGGTATAGTTCCCCACCTTGGCGTTTTTGACCTCGACGAAATCGCCGATGCGGCAGTGGTCCCCGATTACCGCGCCGGGGCGCAGATACGCGAAAGGCCCCACGGAAGTTTCCGCGCCCACCGTCGCGCCGTTAAGCACGCTGTACTGCACGGTTGCGTTTTCCTTTACGACCGTGTCCGTCAGCCGCGCGTCGGGGCCGATTACCGCGCCGGAACCTATTTCGCAACCGCCCTCCAGTATCACGCCGGGGTAAAGGACCGCGCCTGCGGATATCTTTACGTCCGCGCCGATGTACGCGGCGTCCGGGTCGAGGATGATGACGCCGCCCGCAATATGCCGCGCAATAATTGCCGCGCGTTCCCGCTTGTCTGTCGAAATGGATAAAGCCGCCATAGAATCCCTCCGAAGAAATGCTTGTATAAAAAAACCGCGCCTTTGAGGGCGCGGTACCGGTTTTTATTTCATGCCGTATTTCTTTTTAAAACGTTCCACACGCCCGCCGGACTCAACCAACATCTTCTGGCTGCCCGTGTAGAAAGGATGGCACTTGGAACAAACCTCGACCCGTATTTCCGGTTGTGTCGAGCCTGTTACAAACTCGTTGCCGCAGTTGCATCTTACTTTCGTCTCGTAATACTTGGGATGGATAGCCGCTTTCATATTTCACCATCCTTTCCGTCAATACTCGGCGTCGCCGCCTGTGTTGAAGCAGGGCGCATTATAACACAGCGCGCGCCCGGGCGTAAAGCAGCAGCGCCATAACCGTTTTCCCGTCTATAATTTCCCCGTCGTCAATCATTTGAAACGCCTCCTCCAACGTGTACGCCTCCGGTTCCACAAACTCGTCCTCGTCGGGGCGCGTTTCACCGGCGGTTAAACCGTTGGCAAGGAACAGGTGAATCTTTTCGTTGCTGTAGCCCACCGCGGGGTAAAAAACGGTGACCAATTTAAGACGCGCCGCGCGGTAGCCGGTTTCCTCCGCCAGTTCCCGGGCGGCGCACACGGCGGGGTCTTCGCCCGGCTCCAACCGGCCCGCGGGGATTTCCAGTATCTCCGCGCCTACGGAATCGCGGTACTGCCGCTCCAATAAAACGCGCCCGTCGTCCAGTATGGGAATGATTGCCGACGCCCCGTTATGCAGTATGGCGTCGCGCACCGCCGTCTCGCCGTTGGGCAGGCGCACCGTCCGCTTGGCAACGTCGAAAATTTTACCGCGCAAAACCGTGGTCGTATCGATTATTTCATGTGCGTTCAAAAAAACAGCTCCTTACGCTTTTTCAGAAAGTCAAATTATTTACCGTGCGCGGGTAGGGTATCACGTCGCGGATATTTTTCATTCCGGTCAGGTACATTACGCAGCGCTCAAAACCGATGCCGAAGCCCGCGTGCTTTACCCCGCCGTAACGGCGCAGGTCGAGGTACCATTCGTAGTCCTCTGTCTTTAATTTGTGCCGCGCCATATTATCCAACAGCACGTCCATACGTTCCTCGCGCTGGCTTCCGCCTATCAGCTCGCCAATCCCCGGCACCAGTAAATCCGCCGCCGCCACCGTTTTGCCGTCGCCGTTCACCCGCATGTAAAAAGATTTCACGTCCCGGGGGTAGTCCCGGACGAATACGGGGCGCTTGTATACTTGCTCCGTCAGGTAACGCTCGTGCTCGGTTTGAAGGGAAAGCCCCCACTTCACGGGGTATTCGAACTTCTCGCCGGATTTTTGCAGCAGCTCCACCGCCTGCGTGTAAGGCAGCCGCACAAAATCGGAATCGATGATATTTTGCAGCCGCTCAAGCAGTTCCGTGTCAATCAGCCGGTTGAAGAAATCCATTTCCTCCGGCGCGTTTTCCAATACATAGCGGATGATAAACTTGAGCATATCCTCCGCCAGCTGCATGGCGTTGCCCAAATCGGCGAACACGATCTCCGGCTCCACCATCCAAAACTCGGCGGCGTGGGTGGTGGTGTTGGAATGCTCTGCGCGGAAGGTGGGCCCAAAGGTATACACATCCCTAAACGCCAACGCGAACGCTTCCACCGCGAGCTGCCCGCTTACCGTAAGCCCCGCCCATTTGCCGAAGAAATCCCTGCCGTAATCCGCCGCGCCGTCCTGCGTCAGCGGCACCTTGTTCATGGGAAGCGTGGTCACCTGAAACATTTCCCCCGCGCCTTCGCTGTCGCTTTCGGTGATGATGGGGGAATGCACGTACACAAACCCGCGCTCGTTGAAGAATTTGTGTATCGCGTAGGCGATAAGCGAACGCACGCGGAAAACCGCCGCGAAAGTATTGGTACGCGGCCGCAGGTGGGAAAGGGTGCGCAG